>JBASVF010000310.1:0-31742 GCA_049275795.1 Desulfomonilia bacterium | reverse complement strand
GCCTCACCAGCCCCCGTAAGGTCTTGTTCGCCCAAAAGGAGCCCATGCCGGGAAGCATGAGGTCGAGCTTCTGCGTGCGTGATGCGGCGTAGATCCGGTATTGCCTGATTTCCTCCGCCTTGCCGGCGAGGATCGAGGATATCTGTTTCTTGGACTTGGTTTCCAGCCAGTGGCACTGCAGGCACGTGGGATAGCCCGCTTCAGTGGCCTTGCCCGAGTAGTAGAGGTTGCCGCAGCGGTGGCATCGCTTGGTGAATCTTTCCTCTGGGATGTGTCCCAGGAGGAAGATGATGAGCAGCACCGCGAGGCTCACGTACATGGCCTTGCTTCTCGTAAACAGCCCCAGGACGCTGCGCCACAGGGCGTCCGCCACGGTCGTGAGCTGTTCCGAGGGCTTCATCTGCCGTGCCAGGTACCTGGTGAGAGGAACGTGCTCCAGGATGAAGCCGTTGTCCTGGGCCAGTTCTTCCTGGTCGAGGAAGGAGCGGACCCGGGCGGAATCGATCCTGCTCGCCTTGCGGATTGACTGCTCGGCCTCGTGGAGGTTGTAGGTGGCCTGGTGGAGGCGGCTGATGTTGTAGTGGTAGACCACGTTGTTCCTGTCCAGGATTATTGCGTTTTCGAAGGCGTTGGCTGCTTCGTGGTTGCGTTTCAGGGCCGCCAGGGCGATCCCGAGGTGATTGTAGTAACGGCTGTTGCCGGGCTCGATATCCAGGGCGCGGCTCAGGAGGTTGACCGCGGCGAGATGGTTTCCCTTCTTCATCTCGGAGACGGCCTGGACATTCATGGGTTCCGCATCCGCCGAGGCGTTCTTTACCCAGGACGCCAGGGTGATGCTGTCACGGGACGTACCCACCCCGTGATCGATGGCGTACATCTCCTGGCTGATGTTGGTCTGGGAGTAGGTAAGGAAACCCGCGCCCACCAGCGACATCCAGCTCGAGAAGAAGATCAGCGAGATGAAGACAAAGGCCAGCCGCTTCTCCATGGTATTGAGATATCCCCACAGCACGATGAACCACCAGAGCACGAACCACAGCACGCCGGTATCGAAGAAGGCGGGCAGGAGAACGATCAGCGCCATCCAGAGCTTGATCCCCAAGGGGTTGAGCTCGTTGTTCGTTCCCATGGCCAGATCGTTGTACAGATGGGGCAGGTACTTCGAAAGCAGGCACACTCCGGCGAGGACGAAGGTCAGAATCGTGGTGAGGATAACGAAAAGGTAACCGTTTCCCAGGAGCATGGCGACCAGGGGCCAGCTGCCGAGGACCCCTGTGAGCCCTGAGATGGATGCCGCACCTGAGAGAAGCGTTGACCCGGACACACCCTTATTCCTCTGGTATCAGGCTGTCGATCTTGATGGCAAGTTCCATGGTATAGGTCCTCGGATCTCCCTCTATCTTCAGATGCAGCGGAAGGTTGACCGCATTCACGGAAATGATTTTTGCACTTTCCGTGCCCACGATCTGAATCCGCCCTCCGGAAAAACCTGTACCGTGTCCCGGGAACTGCGCCGCCTCCTTGGGTGCCGGCTGTTGAGCCTGCGTAGGTTCGCTGAGCGGGGCTCGGGGGGTGGAGGTTTCTTCGGCTGGTTGCGGTGTATGTTCCAGGGTGAACTTCTCCCGCGGCGCCTCCGGCTTGGGCTGGGGCTTCCCGCTGGTTCCCATCTCGATGTGCTTGAGCACCATCTTGGTAATCTTGGTCAGGGTCTGGAGGACCCCCTCGCCGGTGGTGGCCACGGCCTCGAAAGACGGATATCCGTCCGGGTTCAGGATCTGCTCCATCTCGGAGACCGGGGTCACGTCCGGCAGGTCCCGCTTGTTGTACTGGATGACCAGGGGGAGCGTCTTCATGCTCTTGCCGTAATAGTTGAGGTTCTCTTCCAGGTTTGCGAGGCTCTCGATGTTCTCCTCCATCTTGTCCCTCTGGGAGTCGGCCACGAACACCAGGCCGTCGACCCCGGTGAGAACCGCCCTCCGGGTGGAGTTGTAGTATACCTGCCCGGGTACGGTGTAGAAGTGGAGCCTGGTCTTGAACCCGCGGATGTTCGCTATCTCGAGGGGAAGAAAGTCAAAGAACAGAGTGCGGTCCGCCTCGGTGGCCAGGGACACGAGCTTGCCCTTCTGGTCAGGCTTGATGCTGGCGTATATGGACTGGATATTCGTAGTCTTGCCGCACAGGGAAGGTCCGTAGTACACGATCTTCGCTGATATTTCCTTTTTGGAATAGTTGATGACAGCCATGTTATCCTCCGCCTGCCAGCCTTACGATCTCGACTTCGACATCTTTGAAATCTTTATGCTCTTTCTGGATATCCCTGAAGATGGCCAGGGCGTTGGCATTGTCTCCCATAGCCTTGTAGGTCTGTGCGATCTCGTAGAGGATGCCCACTTTCATGTCCTTGGTCACCTCTTCGAGCTCCGAGCCCGTTTTGAGCGACATCAGGGACTCCCTGAACATTCCCTGCTCTCGATAGGTGATCCCCAGCATGATGTACGCATCGAAAAGCTTCTCGCCGGTTGCGAGGACCTTGTTGAACGACTCGATCGCCTCTTTCAGGAGCCCGGTCTCGCGGTAGGCTAGACCCATGTTGTACAGAAAGAGGGGATCATCCTTTCCCTCGTCTGCAGCGCTCTCCGCGATGGCCTTGAACACGGTCTCAACGCCCGTGTCGTCTTCGAGGCTCTCGGAAGAGGCATCGATGTTGAGCTCCTCGATTTCCTTGCTCAGCTCGTCCTTGAGATCGTAGAAGTTCGTCTCCTGGAGATCAGGCTGGGTCGAGAGCTTGGGAAGCGGGTCCATCATGCCCTTTTCCCGCACGTCGAAGGACTGCACCTTCTTGTTGATCGTCGTATGGGCCGGGTCGAGCTCCGCGGCCTTCTGCATGTACAGGATCGCGGTATCGCTCTCGCCGTGGCGTTCGAGAATTTCTGAAAGCCTCACGTACTGGGTCGCAGCCTCACGGGAAAACCCCTGCACCTTGTAGAGTTCGGCGAGCTTCTCGTGCGGCTTCTCCCAGCCGGGGTTGATCTTGATCGCCTGCTTGTACAGGGCGATGGCCTTGGGGTAGAATCCCTTGCTGCTGTAGGTGTCGCCCAGTCTGACATAGATATCAGAGGCGTCTTCGTGCCGGTCTGCCTTGAGGTAGAGATCCCCGAGCTTCTTGAGCAGCACCGGATCATTGGGCCTCTTCTCCAGGGCGGACTCACAGGTCCGGATATCCTTGGACCCCTTTTTTTTACCAAAGAGGTTGTCGAACAGGCTCATGGAGTTGAACCTTTCATCGTAGGAATTGTCCCCTTTCTGCTCGCCGTCGCTCGTTCAATACATGGATCATCGGTGCACCGATTTGCAAACTTTAACGGTATCCTCGAAGAAACAGCGGGCAAGAAGGCTTGCCCGGTTTCCCGCCTTGACAAGGGTGGCGAGACTTGTTCAAGTATGGGCAGAAGGCCATAACCGGGGGCTCGAGAAATACGGTCCTGGTTGAACGCGAAGCCTCTATGATAAGGGGCTCGCTTTGCCTTCGGATAAGGGAGAAAACCTGCGTCAATGACTGATATCAAACCTGTCGGCCCAGGCGCCAGCGGAAACACGAAAGCGGACCAGGGGCGGGTTTCAACGCCCGGCCAAGGAGACGTGCTGCTCGAGGTGCAGGGTCTGCACACCCACTTCTACACCCCGGAGGGAGTGGTCCAGGCCCTGTGCGGGGTGGACCTCAAGCTGGGCCCGGGACGCACGCTGGGGCTCGTGGGCGAGTCCGGGTGCGGCAAGACGGTGCTCGCCCTGACCGCCCTTCGGCTCATCCCCGAACCACCCGGCAGAATCGTGGGCGGCCGCGTTCTCTTTGAAGGCACCGACCTCCTCTCCCTCGACCGGGAAGGCATCCGCAGGATCCGGGGCAACAAGATATCCATGATCTTCCAGGAGCCCATGACCTCTCTCAACCCTGTGTTCACCATCGGGTTCCAGATCGAGGAGGTGATCCTCCTGCACCAGTCCCACCGGGCATCAACCCGAAAGCAGGCCAGGGCGCTGGCCGTGGAGATGCTCGACATGGTGGGCATCCCTTCGGCGTCCAGGCGCATCGACGACTACCCTCACCAGCTCAGCGGGGGCATGTGCCAGCGGGTAATGATCGCCATGGCGCTGGCCTGCAGGCCCTCGCTCATGATCGCGGACGAGCCCACCACTGCGCTGGACGTGACCACCCAGGCCCAGATCCTCTCGCTCATGGATGGGCTCAGGGAGGAAACCGGGACCTCCATCCTCCTGGTGACACACGATCTCGGTGTGGTGGCCCAGTCCTGCGATGAGGTGGCTGTGATGTACACGGGCAACGTGGTGGAGAACGCGGGCGTGGAAGACATCTTTTCCAGCCCCCTGCATCCCTACACGAAGGGGCTGATGCGGTCCATCCCCACGGTCGAGGCCCGCAGGAGAGGCGAGCGCCTCCACGCCATACCGGGCAATGTCCCCACCTTCAGGGACATGCCCAGGGGGTGCACCTTCAACAGTCGGTGCGACGAGGTTATGGAGATCTGCAGGAAAGAACGGCCTCCGGTGTTCTGGCCCCGGCCGGACCACAGCGTGCGCTGCTGGAGGTACGCGGGAATATGAACCCCCTGCTGGAAATCCGGGACCTCAGGAAGACTTTTCCCATCACCTCGGGTATGTTCAGGAGGTCGGCCGGGGTCGTGACCGCGGTGGACGGCGTGAGCCTGGAGATCAGCCCGAACGAGACCCTGGGGCTCGTGGGCGAGTCAGGGTGCGGCAAAACGACCCTCTCGAAGCTCATCCTGGCCCTCGAAGAGCCCGACTCGGGCAGGATCCGCTTCGGGGACACGGACGTGGTTCACGCCAGGGGGGCATCGCTCTCCCGTCTCCGGAGAGGAATCCAGGTGGTCTTCCAGGATCCCTTCGGCTCGCTCAATCCCAGGAGGAAGATCGGGGCGACCATCGAGGAGCCCATGATCATTCACCGCGAGGGAACGAAGGCCGAAAGGCTCAGACGCGTGCGCGAGCTCGCGGAGATGGTGGGGCTCCACGAGGACATCCTCGGCAGGTACCCTCACGAGTTCTCCGGGGGGCAGAGGCAGCGGATATGCATCGCCAGAGCCCTGGCGGTCGACCCCCGGCTCCTCATCTGCGACGAGCCGGTCTCGGCGCTGGACGTTTCCATCCAAGCCCAGGTCATCAACCTCCTGGTGGATCTCCAGAAAAAGCTGAGGCTCTCCTACCTGTTCATTTCGCATAACCTCTCGGTAGTGGGGTACATCTCGCACCGGGTGGCCGTGATGTACAAGGGCAAGATCGTGGAGCTCTCCGGGACTGAAGCCCTGTTCGAAAGGCCGCTCCATCCCTACACCGTCTGCCTGATGGCCGCGGTTCCCGAGGCCGGGCCCCGCAAGGCCTCGAAGCTGAAGATCGAAAGATCGGGAAAGATCGCGGGCGATCAGCCGGAAGGACCCTCCGGGTGCGCCTACCTTCCCTGGTGCCCCATGGCCGGCCCGGTTTGCGGCCGCGAGCAGCCTCAGCTCAAGGACGCCGGGAACGGGCACCTCGTGGCCTGCCACATGGCGGGGGCGGACCGGTAGCCCTTTTCCGAGGAAGGAGCGGACTCGCGCCCGGGAGAGCCGGCGTGTCCGAGGCCGGGAACCGGGGGCCGGGACAGTGGGCCAGGGCCCTTGCGCCCGCATGGCCGGCGGTATCGGGAGCGGATAAAGAGCTTGACATCTGATGGGAGCATAGTTAATAAGAATCACCTCGGGTTTTACGAAAAAAGGAGGAACAGCAAGGAATGGCCAATCATGCTTCGGCCCTCAAGAGGGTGAGACAGAGCAGGAAGAGAAGACTCAGGAACAAGAGTTATAAATCCACCATCAACACGATGGTCAAGAAGACAATGGCCTCTCTGGAGGAGAAGGACACCGAGAAGACCCAGGCCTATTACAAGGCAGCTCTCGCCCGCTTGGACAGCGCCGTGAACAAAGGCATTCTCCACCGGAACACCGCGTCCCGGAAGATATCCCGTCTGACCAAGAAGATCAGCACCCAGGTCTCCTAAGATACCCGTAACGTTCCCGGACATGATCCCTTCACTTCCCTCGCGGCGGGGGGATCATGCCGGAGATATCACCCCCAGAACCGCTTCCTGAATGGATGTGTACGGGTGAAGCGTCCGCCCGGACTTGATCCCGTGTTCCACCTCCCGTACCGCAGCCAGAAGGCGGACCAGCTCTCCGGCGCTCCACAGCCGCCTGCGGCCCAGGATCTTCTGCTCCACGTAGGGATGGATCCCCGGGGACTTGCCGCCCCTGGTGTACAGGACCTGGTAGTGCTGCACGATCTGGTTTTCGATGCGCGAGATTACCTCGAGCTCGTTTATGCCGGTGTGCTCGAGCTCGTGGAGCCTCACGAGGGCTTCCCTCTTCCGGTCGAAGAGGCAATCCATGAAGGCGAATACCGGCGGCTCGTGGAACTTCATGACCAGGTACTCCACGTCCCGGGCTGTGATGGCCGGCCTTTCCCCGGCATAGAGGGCGAGCTTCTCGATCTCGGATGCAACGAACCAGAGGTTGCCCCCGGTCGCCTCCGCCAGCAGGGAAACGGCCTCGCGTTCCAGGGTCTTGCCCAGGGAGCGGGCCCTCTCGATGATCCAGTCGGTGAGGTCCCTGCCCTTGAGCGGGCTGAAGCGAAGCGTTTGGATCCCACCAGGAAGCCACTTGACGTGCTTTTTTTCCTCCCGCTCGCTGAGGCCCTCCATGGTCAGGATCAGGGTGGTGAAGCTGCATGGGCGGCCCATGTAGGCGCTGAAGAGGTCCTTTGCCTTCTGGGAAAGCTTGTGCGCATTGCGGACGACCACGATTCTCCTCTCGGAGAGAAAGGGTACGGTCGCGCAGAGATCCAGGACCTCCTCGGGGCGCTGAATCTCCTGGGCCTGGTAGAACGAGCTGTTCATGGCCGCGTCGTCGCCGAGCTGGGCCCGGACCGAGGCGAGCGCCTCCTCGATGAGGAACACCTCTTCCCCGATGAGTAGGTAGGCTTCCTTGAGCGGAGGGCTGATCCGCGGTATCCTCATAACTCCAGGGCCGCCAGGGCCCGCGCTATCTGGAGGGACACCCCGCGGCACGCCTCGTCGATACCGTCCTCCTCAGATCCCTCCTCCGGGTAGGCCCCCTGGTCGGAAAAGCTCATGCCCCAGAGCTCCTTGCCCTGCTCATCCAGGACCCTTGCCCTCACCCGGATGGTCAGCCGGTACCGGTCGTCGCTGGTGAGCGAAGACGAGGTGACGGAATGGCTCGAGTAGGATACGAGCGTGCAGTGGAGGCTCAAGGCTTCGCCCTTGGGGGCGAGCATGCCCATGGAGGAGAGGGTTCGTTCGAGGTTTTCGTCCAGCACCATCCCGGCTTCCAGCAGGGCCGTGGAATTGGTGCTGGGCTTGAGCGCATAGGCTCTCCCCCCCTCGATGCCGTCCGGGACAAAGGAGTACCAGCACCCCGCGAGGCTAGCGGAGAACAGCAATAATATTAATAATCTTGTTCGGGACATAGATGATCTTCTTGATCTGGGCCGACTCGAGGTGCCTCTTGACGTTGGGCTCTGAAAGCGCCTTCTCTTCCACCTCGGGCTGCCCGGAATCCCTGGGCACGGTGATGGTGGCCCTGAGCCTGCCGTTTACCTGCACCGCCACGGTAGTCTCCTGCTCTTTGCACAGCTCCGGGTCATAGGAGGGCCACGATACCCTGAAGAGCTGGCTCTCGTTGCCCATGGCCTCCCAGAGCTCCTGGGTGATGTGGGGCACGAAGGGCGAGAGCATGATGAGCAGGTTTTCCACGGCATCCCTCATGACGGCGAGGTCCCCGCCGGAAGGGTTGTGCTCCCTGGCCCGGTAGAGTTCGTTGACCAGCTCCATCATGGCGGCGATGGCGGTGTTGAACCGGAAGCGCTTCTCGATGTCCTCGGTGACCTTTTTTATGGTCTGGTGGGTCTTCCTCCTCAAGGGCTCCATGGCCTTCGAGACCTTCCCGGCCGAGGTATCCGGCGAGTGCAGGGAGTCCTTCAGATCGAACACCAGCCTCCAGAGCCGCGTCAGGAAGCGGTACGAGCCCTCGATCCCCTTGTCGCTCCAGTCCATGTCCTTTTCCGGGGGCGCGGCGAAGAGGCAGAACAGCCTCGTGGCATCGGCCCCGTAGCTGGAGATGAGCTCCTCGGGGTCCACCACGTTGCCCTTGGACTTGGACATCTTGGCCCCGTCCTTGATCACCATGCCCTGGGTGAGCAGCCGCTCGAAGGGCTCGTCGATATCGAGATAGCCCAGGTCGCGGAGCACCTTGGTGTAGAACCTTGCATAGAGCAGGTGCAGGATGGCGTGCTCGATGCCGCCGATGTACTGGTCGACAGGCATCCAGTAGTGCACCTCCTTACGGTCGAAGGGCGCGTCATCGCTTTTCGGGCTGCAGTAGCGGATGAAGTACCAGGAGGACTCCACGAAGGTGTCCATGGTATCGGTCTCACGCCTGGCCCTGCCTCCGCACACGGGGCAGGTGGTGTTCACGAAGGACTCCGCCTGGGCCGTGGGCGAGACGCCCGTTCCGGTCAGCTTCACGTTCTCCGGCAGCAGAACCGGGAGATCCTTCGTATCGACCGGAACGGTGCCGCACTTCTCGCAGTACAGCATGGGGATGGGGGAGCCCCAGTAGCGCTGCCGGGATATCCCCCAGTCGCGGAGCCTGTAGTTCACCGTGGCCGAGCCCAGGTTCATGGACTCCAGGTGCTTCGTGATCGCCTCCATAGCGTCCGTGTTCTTCATGCCGTTGAACGGGCCGGAGTTCACCAGCACGCCCTGACCCTCGTAGGCGCATTCCATGGTGCGGCCGTCGAGCTCTTCGCCCTCGGGCTGGATGACCACGATGATCTCGAGCCCGTACTTCTTCGCGAAATCGAAGTCGCGCTGGTCGTGCGAAGGAACCGCCATGACCGCGCCGGTGCCGTAATCGTACAGGACGAAGTTGGCCACGTATATGGGCATGCGGAAGCCCGTGAGCGGGTTGATGCAGTACCTGCCGGTGAAGACTCCCTCCTTCTCGTAGAGATCCGAGGTACGGGTGAAGGTGTCGACCATGAGGGTCCGGGCGACGAAGTTCTTCACCTCCTGCTCGTGGGGGGTTCCCGCGGGCAGGGTCTTCGCCAGGGGATGCTCGGGAGCGATGCTCATGAAGGTCGCGCCGTAGAGGGTATCGGGCCGGGTGGTGAAGACCTCGATGTCTTCCTCGGCGCCCTCGATCCTGAAGCGGATCAGGGTGCCGGTGCTGCGGCCTATCCAGTTCTTCTGCATGCTGAGCACCCGCTCGGGCCATCCCTGCCTGAGCTTTTCGATATCGTCCAGGAGCTCCTGGGCATAGGCTGTGATCTTGAAGAACCACTGGTCGTGCTCCTTGAGGAGGACCTGCGAGCCGCAGCGCCAGCACCTTCCTTCCTCGACCTGCTCGTTGGCCAGCACGGTGGCGCATTTCTCGCACCAGTTGAGGAAGGCGCGCGACTTGTACACGAGCCCCCTGTTGTACATCTGGATGAAGAATAGCTGCTCCCACTTGTAGTACTCGGGATCACAGGTGGCGATCTCCCGGTCCCAGTCGTAGCTGAAGCCCATCTTCCGAAGCTGGGTCTTCATGTATTCGATGTTTTCATACGTCCACTTCTTGGGATGGATCCCGCTGGCGATGGCCGCGTTCTCCGCGGGCATGCCGAAGGCGTCCCAGCCCATGGGATGCAGCACGTTGTAGCCCGACATGGTCTTGTACCGGGCCACCACGTCGCCGATGGTGTAATTGCGCACATGGCCCATGTGAATACGTCCCGAAGGGTAGGGAAACATCTCCAGCAGGTAGTACTTGGGCCTGTCCTTTGCGGGCTCAACGCGAAAGAGGTTGGTTTCCTGCCAGACTTTCTGCCACTTCGATTCCACTAACTGCGGGTTGTACTCGGTGTCCATATGCTCCTCCGTGTGATATTGGTTGCACCATTAGCACATCCGCTCGAGCTTCGTCCAGTACAGCGATGGCGCAGCCCATTTCTAGTGATATGAAAGAATGGGAGATATTCCATTCCTCCAGACAGGGGGAAACTCGTGCAGGGAGACGGAATACCGCGTAATTCCCGGGAGATGCCTTCCCCAACCGCAATTATCCCTTGCTTTTCATTCGCATACTGATATTTTGGAGTGGCTATGAAGTGGCTGAAGATCTTCGCGGGGCTTCTGGTCTGCATCGTTTTCCTTGTGGGGTTGTGGACATACTGGTTCGTGTATCGCGGGCTGCCCTCGATCGACGAGCTCAAGAAACCCGAGCCCACGAGGCTCAGCACAGTGATCGCCTCGGACGGCTCGCTCATAGGCTGTTTTCCTCCGGACGGGATGATCATCCAGGGAGAGAACGACATCCCCTTGAGGCTGAAGCAGTGCTTCATCGCTGCCGAAGACTCCACCTTCTATGAGCATACCGGCCTCGACCTCCCCAGGATTATGGCGGCGCTCATTGCCGATATCCGCGCAAACTCCTTCGTCCAGGGCGCTTCCACGATCACCCAGCAGGTGGTGCGCTCGTACCTGCTGACCCGGGAGAAAACCATCACCCGCAAGCTCAAGGAGATCGTACTCGCCCTCCGTATCGAGCGCGCCCTTTCCAAGGAGGAGATCCTGCACCTCTACCTGGACCGCCTGTATCTCGGCAGCGGGGCCTATGGCGTGGGCGCTGCTTCACTTCGGTACTTCAACAAGGACTGCAGGGACCTGACGCTCGCGGAGATGGCCATGATCGCCGGGCTGGCCCCGGCGCCAGCGCGGTACTCCCCGCTCAACGATTTCCCTGCGGCCAAGAGAAGGCAGAACTATGTGCTCACGCGCATGATTACCGAGGGCTACATCACCGAATCTGAGGCAAAGGACGCATACAGCGAGCCCCTGATGATCACGGGAGAGGCGGTTGCCCTGTATACCAGGTATCCGTACGTGACGGACCAGGTCAAATCCCAGGTTGTCGAGCGCTACGGCAAGGACATTCTCACCAGCGGCCTCACGATCCAGACCACGATCTCCCCACCGCTCCAGGAGGCGGCGATGCAGGCCGTGCGCAAGGGTGTCATCGAGCTGGAGATGCGCCAGGGGGCATACCGCGGTCCCGAGAAAGGGATCAGCGAAACCAGGAAGGAACGGATCCTGGCCTTCCAAGAAAACCAGCTGGCTTGGAAGGGCGAGGAGCTCTACCAGCTGTACTGGGCAGAGGTCAAGACCGTCTCTCCCTTGGTGGTGGACCTGGGCGGCAGGACCGTGGAGCTCACCGAACAGAGCTATGCATGGATCAACCCCAAGGGCAGCTGGACCCCGGCCGGGGTGCTCGAGCCCGGAGACGTCGTCCGCCTGTGCTATACCCCGGACGGATTCGTGCTGTCGCAGGACCCGAAGGTCCAGGCCTCTCTCGTGGCCTTCGACCTTCAGACTGGAGGAACGGTCGCGCTGGTCGGAGGCTTCGACTATTCCCAGAGCCAGTTCAACCGGGCGGTCTCGGCCCGAAGGCAGAGCGGCTCGGCCATCAAGCCGTTCATCTACGCCGCAGCGCTCGACAAGGGCTTTCACCCTGCGAGCATCATCTTCGACACCCCCATCACCTTCCAAGAGCAGGAAGACGAGGAGCCGTGGAAGCCCAAGAACTATGAAAACCGGTTCTACGGGGCCACCACCCTCAGGACCGGTCTGGTGCTTTCGAGGAACGTGGTGACCATCAAGATCCTCAACGAGATCGGCATCGGATATGCCCTGAATTACCTGAACCGCTTCGGCATGGAGGCCGAGTTCCCGCGGGACCTTTCTCTGGCCCTGGGCTCGGGCTCGGTCACCCCGTACAACCTGGCCAGGGGATATGCGGTATTCGCAACCTACGGGCAGACATTCAGCCCCCGCCTCATCGACTACATCACCCAGGCCGATGTGGGCCCCATCTTTTCTGCCCGCATGAGCCCGGCGGCTGAGGCCGAGGCTCAGGGAAAGCGTCTCGTCATCTCCGAGCAGACAGCCTACATCATCACCAATATCTTGACCGATGTCGTCCAGAGCGGCACCGGGTGGCGGGCCAAAGCGCTGAAAAGGCCCGTGGCGGGCAAGACGGGCACCAGCGACGACAACCGTGACGCCTGGTTCATCGGCTATACCCCGGAGATGCTCTGCGGGGTGTGGGTGGGATACGACGACATGATGCCTCTGGGAGAGAACGAGACCGGGAGTAGGGCGGCATGCCCGATCTTCCTCGATTTCATGCAGGTGGCGCTCAAGGACCGGCCCGCCAGGGATTTCCAGATTCCCCAGGGGATCGTTTTTGCCAAGGTCGACACGAAAACGGGCAGACTCGCATCCGAGAGATCGGTCGATGTCCGTTTCGAGTGCTTCAAGGCGGACAGCCTTCCACCCAGGGAACAGTCCACCTATGACGATCTCCTGCTCAAGGAGGTCTACTGATGCGCCGGGCGGGGCTTCTTGTCCTGGTTTTTCTGCTCCTGGCGCCGTGCCATGCCCCTGCGGAAGAGATCACCCTGGTCAAACGCGCAAGCAGGGCAGAGCCCGCCGGGTTCACTCCCTATACGGTCCAGCCGGGGGATACCCTCTGGAAGATCCTGATGAAGACCCAAAATGCACGCTCGAGCGACCTCCCGTACCTCTACCGAAAGTTCCGGGAGCTCAACCCCGGGATCACCAACTTGAACTATATCATGGCGGGCCAGAAGATCTCGATCCCGTACCTGCCGGGCCGGGAGGAGAGGGAAGATCTTTCGATCGAGGCGGCTCCGGAGGACGTCTACATCATCAAGAAAGGCCAGCACCTGGCCATGATACTCAGGGAGGTGTACGGCCTGTCCGACAAGCGCATCTTCGGTGAGTACCTGGAGCTGATCAAGGAGCTCAACCCGGAGATCGAGAACCTCGATCACGTCGAAGTCGGGCAGAGGATCCGCATGCCCGAAATCAAGAAGGGTCCGGCCGTACCCAAGGCCCCGGCAGGGCCGCGGGAGCCTGGGGAGGCTGTGTCCGGGGGCGATAACCCGAAAAGGCCTGATGCCCTGCTCCACGAGCTCATTGAGGAAAAGGTAGGCGAGCTGACCCGGAGGCGGCAGGAAGAAGAACGGAAGGACCGGGACCGCAGCCCCGGGATGAGCATTCTGGAGCTCTCGCGCAGGAGCCGGCAGGCTCCTGAGGAGGCTGCCCGGAACGAAGAACCTCCCGCGGCGCAGACGCGTTTCACCGTGACCGAGATAAGTTCCGGGGAAAAAGAGAAACCCCGTGAAAAGCCGCCTGCCCCGGCCAAAAAACAGGCAGCGGCCCGTGCCCCGGAGAAGGCCCCCGCCCCCGTTGAGGGGCCTGCCATCCCTGCGGCCGGGAAGGATCAGGAGAAGCGAGCCGCGACTGAAGAGCCGCCTGTGATGAGAGAAGAAGCGGCACCGGGAGCACCGGCCGGTCAAGGAGCGGGAATGGCACAGCGGCCCGGAGGCGCCCGCGGCAAGGATTCAGCGGCTTCGAATCTCGTAAGGAAAACGCTGTTGCCCGCTCTGACGAGCATGGGCGGCAGGCAGAAAGACCAGGGAACCTACTTCATGCCCATGGCCGGAGGAAGCAGCTTTTCCATCGACACGGCCGAGATCCCGGTCATCGAGCTGGATACCGGCGTGCGCGTGATCCTCGACATGGACGAAAAGATATCTCCGGAGGTAAGGACGATCCTGGAGAAGGCCTTCCCTTCGTGCAGGATCATCTCGGGCCGGCCCGATGACCTGGAAGAGCTCATGGACCGGATCCTGGACGTGGCGGGCTATTTCTCCATCAACAAGGACGCGGGCCCGCTCATCGTGGGGGAAGAGGAGAAGGTCAGGTTCTCGGGCAAGTGGATCGTATACAAGGACTTCTCCAGGCGCAACGTCTTTGTCATCAACATCCTGGGCGACCGGGACCGGCAGACCCCGGAGCCGATCAGGAAGTATGCATCGCGGTTCGGCATCGATCTCATCGAGATGGGAGGAATGCCGTGGTCCTTCCCCAAGGAGCCGGGGGGCGGCCTGATCGAGCTGAAGGGATCCTACGGGAAGCTTTTCGACCTCCTGGGGATAGCCTATGAGCGAGACCAGGAGCTCACGCTCGTCTCCCTCGATGCGCTCAAGATCTCCTACAAGGCCCCCTTGCTCTACCAGGAAAAGATCATCCTCACCGATGAGCTGCCGGATGAAACCATGAGCGATCTCCTGGCCCAGAAGGGCTACACGGTGATCCATGCCGTCCGGGAGCCGCTCGAGGCAGTCCTCGACAAGCTGGGCATCGAGCGGCAAGGACCACCGGTCAGGGCGGTAGTGGCGGACAAACGCGCCGAGCTGGAGCTGCCGGCCGTTCGGGTGGGCGAGCTGGTCATTCTCCAGTGCCCCTTGGATGCAGACATCGAGAGCTACCTCGCCTCCACGGGTATGAAGATCGCCTTGTGGCGGAGTCCTGCACCCTGATATTCCCTCCCGGGCTCACTAGGGCGGGCGGCGGCGATGAAGCAGCCGCCGTTCGACCCCTCGTCGGCCTCGCTTCCCGTGGAGAAGCTCCAGCTCACATCATTCCCCAGGGAAACACCCAGGTTGTCTGCAACTTCTCCGGCGATGGTCACCGTGTAGATGGTGTCGAACGCGAGAGCCTCCTCCGGGACGAAGAACGCGGTGTTGCCGTCTACCGTGATGACCCCGGGCACCGGGCCCGATTCCGAGAAGAGGGTGAAGGTCGTGTCCGTAAGGCTCGACCGGCTCATTGGTGCGGAGAAAACCACGGAGATGCCTGCGTCCACCATAACGCCCTGCTGCCCGTCGTCCGGGGAGCGCGAGCACACGGTGGGGCGAAGCTCTCCCTCGTCCGAGACGAGGCGCAGGACAAAGCCGTTTTCTCCCACCGCAATGACATCCCTGAGGGATGCGCCGTGGATGCTCTTCAGGGGAGGGATCGGGAAGGTGGCGAGCTCATCGATCAGGATGATCAGGCTGTTCTCGGCAGACCAGGTGTTGCCGTCGAAGCGAAGGATGGTCCCTGCGTTCGATGAGCCTACAGCATAGATGTTGCACGGGGAGGTGCCCCACACGGCGTTCCACCGGGTTGGGGCCTCGATACTGAACGCATACCAGGCCAGGCCGTCGAATACCAGGACGGTCCCGTTGTCTCCCACCGCGTAGACGGCTTCTGGAGACGAAGCCCAGACGCCGTTGAGGTTCCATGGCGACAGGAGTACTGCCTGCCGCTCCCACTGCCCGTCACGGTAGCGGAGGACAGTGCCTGCGTTCCCGGCGGCATACACGGTGCCGGAAGAGGTTCCCCACACGCTGTTGAGGACCTCGGTGGTGAGAAGCTCTGCCTGCCGTTCCCACGCCAGGCCGTCATGGTGGAGGATCACGCCCGTCTCCCCCACGATGAACACCCCGCTCGCAGGACTTCCCCAGGCGCCGCGGAGGTGCCAGGTGAAGGTACGGTCCAGGTCCCTGACGAGCTCTTCCTTGATCGAGGTCCACGCCTGGCCGTCATAGTGCAGGACGGTCCCGTTGTTTCCGACCACATAGACGTCTGAAGGCGAAATACCCCAGACGGCGTTGAGATGCTCGATAGAGGGGCTTTCCTCCTTCTGCCATCGTGTTCCGTCATAGTGGAGGATGGTGCCCGTATCCCCGACCGCGAAGACCTCGAGAAACACTCCTTCCGCACCCACCGAGACGTGCGTCCAGACGTCGTTCAGGTCTTCTCGGGTCGAGGCCTCACCCAGGGCCACCTGCTCCCAGCTCCGGGCGGACACGTCGGCCGGTGCGAAGAGCAGAGGAAAGGTGATCGCGAGAACCAGACAAGCGGTTTTCTTCATCGACTTCATGGGACCCCTCCCCCCTGGGAATGAAAGGCGACATGTTTGTGCCAGCTGTCATTATATGCATATACAGGCACGTGAAATTCTCAAGATGCTTGCGCTTTTCCATCACCCAGGCCGTCCGCCGACTGCCGCGAGAAGGCGTCCCGGGCTTCAGCGGTAGATGGTGATCTCATCGCCCGGCTGGATCATGGCCGAGGGTGTGAGCCGGTTCCACAGGATGACATCGTTGGCCGAGACCTCGAATCGCTGCGAGATCCCCCAGATGGTGTCGCCTTTCTTCACCCGATACTGCACCGGGATCCTGCCGGAAGACGCGGTGAGCTTGGGCGGGATGTTCAGCACGGTGCCGGGCTGGATGAGCGATGGGTTGCTGATTGAGTTGACCGCGACGAGGTCCTCCAAGCTCACTCCATAGCGCCGGGAGATGCTGCCGAGGCTCTCCCCTTTCGCGACCACGTGACGATGCCTGTCCACGGGCCGGGGCCGGGCCGCAGCGGTGCCTTTGGGCACAACGAGCGTCCTGCCGATCGAGAGAACCTCGTTGGTCTCCATCCGGTTCGCCTTGGCGATGTCGCGTGCCGTGGTCGAGTATTTCCTGCCAATGCCGATGAGCGTATCGCCTTTCTGGATGGTATGGGTCACGTACTCGACTTGAGGGTCGTAGGCCTTGTGAAGGTGGTCTGCAACCCTCTGGGCCGTGCCTTTGGGGACCTTCAAGGCATAGTCCACGGCACCGGGCGGGGTGCACTGCCTGATGAGCTCCGGGTTCAGTCGAACGAGATGGCTGCAGGGAACCCCGGCTATCTGGGCGACCTCGTCGAGATAGGCAAAGCCCCTGACCGTCACGGTATCGTATTCCAACGGGGCGATCCTGCACTCCTCAGGTATATTGAGCTTATAGAGATCCCGGTTTTTCGCCAGCACGAGGGTGGCGATGAACTTGGGGATGTACTCCAGGGTCTCGGTTTTGATCGGCATGGGGCGGGAGATGTCCCAGAAGCTGCTCACCCCGGAATGGTTCTTCATGATCCTGCTGATGGTGCCCTCGCCCGCATTGTATGCCGCGCCTGCCAGGAGCCAGTCCCCGAAGTAGGAGTAGAGGTTCTTGAGGTACCGGGCCGCCGCATGGGTGGATTTCTCCAGGTCCCGGCGCTCGTCGATCCACCTGCCCACCTTCAGGTCGTAGTGGATCGCGGTACTGGTCATGAACTGCCAATAACCCGTGGCGCCGGTGCGTGATACCGCGGTGGCGACGCCGCCGCTCTCGACCATGCTCAGGTACACCAGGTCCTTTGGCAGGCCGTAGCTTTCGAAGATCTGCTCCATGACCGGGCACAGGGAGTCGAACCTGGCCAGGGTGTTCAGGAAGTGCGTGCGATGGGGTCCTGTATATTGACGGATCCACCACTGGACCCGCTCGTTCATCTCGAAGTCGATCTCGTACGGCGTCTCCTCGTGAAAGGAGAAAGAAGGCTCCTGTGCCGGTTGATGCTTCTCGAAAAGCGGGGGAATGGAACCCATATCACTCGACGGGACTGCAGGCTCTACGGCCTCGGGAGACACGGCGCTTCTCTGGTGCCCGGCAGGCTGTAGTATCTCCTTGGTGGGAGACGGTGATATCTCCCTGGTGAAGGAGCAGCCCTGAAGGATGCAGATAGCCAGGAACAGGGGCAACATCCGTAATCTCGGCATCATATAAAACCTCCTGCAAAGGATCGGTTTTCCCGGCAGAATGCCCTTCATGAATAGATCAGTTAATTTACCTGGAAAAATTGAACCCTTCAACGACTTTTTTCATCTAATACATCAGATGAATGACTCCGATATGTATCGGTTGGCACGATCCGAAGCTTGACGGACTTGGATCGAGAGATATAAAGGAGATGCTATGAATCTTCCAGCAGTTCAAAACCGTACGCTCTCTGAGTTGATCAGTCGGTTCGAGGCGTTTCCCGTCCTGAGCAAGGAGGAGGAATACGACCTCGCACTGAGGCTCAGCGAACACAACGATATCGAAGCAGCCCATCGGCTCGTCACTTCCAACCTGCGCAACGTGGTCCGCATCGCCATGGACTATGCAGGGTATGGCCTGCCCATGGAGGACATTGTGCAGGAAGGCACCATCGGGCTCATGGTGGCGGTACGGAAGTTCGATCCCCGCAAGGGTTACCGCCTCATGACCTATGCGGTCTGGTGGATCAAGGCCATGATCCACGACTACATTCTCAGGTTCTACTCCCAGGTCAAGCTTGGCACCACCAAGCTCCAGAAGCGCCTGTTCTATGGCCTCAACAGATTCTTGGCAGAGGAGGAGGTGATGGACGGCAACATCACCGAGAGGACCCGGGCCGTTTCTGCAAGGCTTGACGCCGACCCCCAGCAGGTCGAGGAGATCATCACCAGGCTCACCTACCGGGACCAGTCGCTCGACAGCCCTCTGGCCGACGACAGCGATACCAGCTTCATGGATTTCCTGAGCGACTCCGGGCTGACCCCGGAGGACCGGGTCATCGAGAGCGAGCAGACCCGGTACGTGGAAAGTCATGTCAACGAGGCCCTGGAAAACCTCTCCGAGCGGGAGCAGGAAATCGTCAGACAGAGGATCATGGCTGATGATCCCCGTACCCTCGAAGAGCTCGGAAAGCAGTACAACATCTCCAAGGAGCGCGTCAGGCAGATCGAGAACAACGTAAAGACCAAGCTCCGCAAGGCCCTGGAGGGCAAGCTCGACCCCGCGGCGGAGGTCGTCACCTGATGGGCTACCAGAGGAGACACCCCCTGCGCGATATCCTGGATCTGCAGGAGAGGATGCAGCGGGTCTTCGAAGAGAGCCTCCGCGACTGCGAGCCTCTGCGGAGGCCCGGGCAGTGGATGCCCCAGGTCGACGTGGTCGAAGACAATGAGGCCCTGTACATCATGGCCGAGCTGCCCGGGGTCAAGCGGGAGAACATCCTCCTGGACCTGTCCGAGGGCATGATCACCATCAGCGGCCATAAGCCCTTCACCCACGACAGCGAGGGCGAAAACTACTACATGATCGAACGGCAGTACGGGTCATTCCGCAGGACCATACACATTCCCCATGCAGTGGATTCCCAGGCGATCCAAGCCAGGCTGGAAGGAGGGGTCCTGGAGATCAAGGTCCCCAAGCTCAATAATTTCCGCACCAGGCGGATCCCCATCAGCGAGAAGTGACCTCGTACACCTCCAGGTTGAGCCGGTAAGCCCTGCACTGCCTCGAGAAGATGTCTTTCAGGACAAAGAGCGGGTGAGAAACGGCTCCGGGCTCCCCCGTGGAGAAGTAGTAGAAGCGCCCGGGACGCGCGATGATGCTCATGACCGCCTCAGGCAGGCTGCTCAAGGGTGAGAACGACCTCGACATGACCGCCGGGAAGGGGCCCGCCAGGCGCTCCCTGGGGTCGAAATCGATGAGCTCCATGTTGTCTAGGCCCAGCGTGTCGATCACGTGCCGCAGGAACAGGGCCTTCTTTTCGCTGCGCTCGATGAGCCAGACGTGTGAGCCCGGTTTTGCCACCCGGTAGGGGACGGCGAGCATTCCGGAGCCGGAGCCCAGGTCGGCGATCCGAGACTCCTCGACCTTCTCCAGGAGCTTCAGGGTGTCGGCGACCTGCTCCTCGAGCCTCTTCTCCATGGACCGGCTCACCAGATGGAGCCTCGGGTTGAAGCGCCTGACCTCCTCGATCCATTCGAGCAGCCGTGAGTCCATTCCGGTCACTTCCCCACGCAGAACTCCGAGAAGATCCGATCGAGCACATCCTCTCCCACGGAATCCCCGGAGATCTCCCGGAGCGAGGCCATGGCGGCCGAGAGGTCCATGGCGAGCACGTCCGGGGTCATGCCTGCATCGAGGGCCTCGAGGCAGCGCCCGAGGTTCTCCCTGGCCCTCGAGAGCAGGAAGGTGTGCCTGGCCAGGAACACCCCGGGACTTCCGGCGGGAAAGCTCCCGGCCATGGAGCCAAGCAGCTCCCTGATCCCCAGGCGGAGCTTTGCCGAGACGTAGAGCCTGCCTTCGTGCTCGCCATAGAGGGGCTCAGGCAGGAGGTCTGCCTTGTTCATGACCACGAGCGTCCGTTCGCCGAGATCCAGCCACTGCTCTTCCTCGGCACTCAGGCCCAGCGTCGCATCCACCACGTAGAGCACCAGGTGCGAGCCCCGCATGATCTCGATGGTCTTCTCTATGCCCGCCTGTTCCGGACCCGAGGAGGTCTCGCGGATGCCCGCCGTGTCGTGGAACAGGAAGTCCGTGCCCTCGAAGACCAGGTGCTCCCGGATGACGTCCCGGGTCGTGCCGCTCTCCTCGTGCACGATGGCCCGTGGATACCCGAGGATGGCGTTGAAGAGAGACGATTTGCCCACGTTGGGCAGGCCCGCGATCGTGGTGACTATACCCGAGTACCGCCTCCCGGCGCCCTCGGCGTGCGCGAGGAGAGCGTCGAGCTCCCGGTTGAGGCTGGAGATGGTATCCCTGATCCCGGATAAGTCCGGCTCTGCATCGTCGGTGAGAAAGGAGGCCTCGATGCCGGATACGAGCCCGAGGATCTCGTCACCCATCGCTCGGACACGGCGCGAGAAATCTCCGGAGAGCAGGGTGCCGGCCATGTGGATGCCGCAGGTGCTCCCGGCTTCGATCAGGGCGCCCACCGCCTCGGCCTGGGCGAGGTCCATCTTGCCGTTCATGAAGGCCCTGCGGGTGAACTCACCGGGATGCGCCATCCTGGCCAGGCCCGTGGCCGCGATCATGTCCATGACCGCATCCACCAGGACGGGATTGCCGTGGCAGCTGATCTCGACCACGTCTTCGCCCGTGTAGGAGCGGGGGGCGGGATGCAGGACCGCCATGCCGCGCTCCACGGTATGCCCGAGACGGTCGCGCAGGACCACGGGCTTCTGGACGTGATCAGGCCACTCGGTTTTCGAGGTGAGCAGCGAGAGGATCGCGCGGGCTTCACTCCCGCTGATCCGGATGATGCTGATCCCTCCACGCCCCCGGGGGGTAGATTCTGCGTATATGGTGTCCGTTACGATCGCGGCGCCCTTTTCGGTACGATGAGGATCTTTTTGTACACCCCTTCCCCGATACTGCGGGTGCTCACCTGGGTGTCGTTCTTCAGGGCCAGGTGGACAATACGCCTGTCTGAAGGGTTCATCTTTTCCAGCGACACGGGCTGCCCGGTCCGTTTGGCCTTCTTGCCCATCTTCAGCGCCAGGGACCGCAGGTGGTCCAGATGGCGCTGGCGGTACCCTTCGGTGTCCAGGGTTACATAAGCCGGTTCTTCCCGGTTCTTGTTGAGTATCCGGTTGGTGATGAATTGCAGGGAATCGAGGGTCTGCCCCCTCTTGCCGATGAGCAGGCCCGACCCGTCCCCGGTGATCTCCACGACGTTATCCGGCAGTGCCCTGACCTTGCAGGGGATGTTCATGAGGGAGAGGATATCGCTCACGATGCGGCAGGCACGCTCCATCTCTTCTGGGGAAAGGACCTGCTGCGGTGCTGCAGGCTCCTCTTCCGGGGCAGGTGCCGGTGCAGGCTCTGGCACGGGCGCGGTTTTTTCCAGCTTGGGCGCTGGTGGGGTTCCCTGCATCTTGGGTGCGGGCTTGACCGGCTCGAACTTTTGTTCCTGCTTCTCTGCCGGCCGGGCGAGAATCCTGGCGGATTTGGCGCCCACGAGTCCGAAGAGCCCCTTGGATCCTTCCGAGACGATCTGGATATCCAGGTCTTCGAAATCCGAGTGAAACGCCTTCATGGCAGCGATGATGGCCTCATCCACGGTCTTGGCTTCGAATTCTCTGTAGTCCTCTTGCATGTTCTCAGTTCTCCTATGTGTGCTTCCTGTTTATGTAGGCCTGCTGAATGATTGATAGAATATTACTGACGAGCCAGTAAATGACAAGGCCTGACGGGAAGTTCAGGAACAGGACCGTGAAGAAGACCGGCATGATAAGCATGATCTTCTGCTGGGTAGCATCGCCGGGGGTCGGGGTCATCTTCTGCATGACGAATTGGCTCAACCCCATGAGGATCGGGGTGATGAAGTACGGGTCCTTGGCGGAGAGGTCCGGCAGCCAGGTGCCCACGAGATGGAAGGGCGTGTGCCTGAGCTCGATGGCCGCATAGAACACACGGTACAGGGCGAACAGGATGGGTATCTGCAGGAGCATGGGCAGGCAGCCCCCCATGGGGTTGATCTTGTGCTCCTGGTACAGCCTCATCATCTCCTGGTTGAGCTTCTGCTTGTCTTCCTTGTACTTTGCCTGGATCTCCTTCATGAGGGGCTGGATCTTCTGGAGCTCCTTCATGGAGGTGAAGCTCTTGAGCGTCAGCGGGTACAGGAGGATCTTGATGAAGATGGTCAGGATGATGATCGACCACCCGTAGCTTCCCGTGAAGGAGTGGATCCAGTTCATGGCCATGAGCAGCGGCTTGGCGATGATGTCGAAGAACCCGAAGTCGAGGGCCCTCTTGAGATCGTAACCGACTGATTTAAGCGTGCCGAGCTCCTTGGGCCCAGAGAAGATCAGGTACTCGGCCCCCGCGCTCGTTCCCGCTTCGATCCGGGAGGGTGAGGCGTCGTAGACGAGCCTGATGATCTCGCTGCTGATGCGCCTGATGGTGAGTGTGGTCTCCGGGGTCTCCAGGGGGATCACGGAAGTGAGGAAGTACTTGTCTTCGAAACCGAACCACCTGATCTCGCCGGTAAATTCCCGGAACAACCCCGCTTTCTTGACCTTGGAGATCTTGAACTCCTCCAGGCGCTTTCCGTTGAGCAGCACCGGCCCCTGGAAGGCATATCCCTCCAGTTCCTCATCCAGGGGATAGACCCCGTCCAGGAGCAGGTCGACGTCCGCCGACACCGGGTTCGAGGTGCGGTTTTCCACCATGGTCCTGAACCCGAGGGTATAGGTCTCGGGATCGATGGTATAGATCTTCTTCAGGGTGACATCCTGGCTCAAGGGGGTGGAAAAGACGAGCTCTTCGGGGATGTCTGCATCTCCCTTGCGCGATACCGTGTATGCCAGGGAGGAGTCTACGGACTCGCCGTTTATCCTGAGAATGGGCATGGGAGCCTCGATGATGTTCACCGGAGGCGAGGCGGGATCGAGGGTCTGCCGGAACTCCTTGAGCTCGAGGGAGCTGAGCGCTCCGCCCATGGTATTGAAACGGGCGCGGTACTTGGGCGTTTCCACGACAACGGTCTCGCCCGCGACAGGGGATGGGGCCTGTTCCGCCTGGGGTGAAGGGATCCTGAGCGCTTCGGCCGGATCTTCGACGGTTGGCTGCTCCTGTGCGACCTCTTCCTGGCCCTGCTGCTCCAGAGATGTCTTCGGTCCGATGAACAGGAAATCCCAGAGCAGAAGGATCGCAATCGATATGACTATGGCCAGCAGTGTCCTTTTTTCCATCGAATCGTGTCTCCTTCAGCAGTCATCTACACAGGGTCATATCCGCCGGGATGAAAGGGATGGCACTTCATCACCCTGACACATGCCTTCAGGAGACCTTTCGATACCCCGTACGTACTGATGGCCTTGATAGCGTAGTCGGAACAGGTTGGCCAGAACCGGCAGGACCTCGGGAGGCCTGGAGATATGACTTTCTGATAACAGCGAATTAGTCCTATGAGCAGCTTCCTCACCATGAACGCGATCCCATGGCGCCCTGTATTTCCTGGAGCAAGGTATGATAGCACGTGTTCTTATCCTGTTTCCTCGCTATGAGAACGAAATCGTATCCGTGAGGAAAGATCTCCTTGTTTCTGCGATAAATCTCCCGCAATAGCCTTTTCATGCGATTTCTCTGAACGGCGCCTCCAACCCGTTTGCTCACGGTTATGCCGAGGCGGGCGTGGCTTTCCGAGTTCCGTGCGGCAAGGATGATCAGGTGTTCGGTGATGAGCTTCCGTGTCTTGTGTGCGTCAACCTGGAGGTACTCCAGTCGTTTCCTCAGCCGCTCGTGCTTCGGGAATCGTTCGTCCGACATTTACACAGCCAGACGCTTGCGTCCCTTGGCCCTCCTTCGGTTGATTACAGCTCGTCCGGCCTTGGTGCTCATGCGAACGAGAAATCCATGAGTTCGTTTGCGTCTGGTATTGTGTGGCTGAAATGTCCGCTTCATCGAAAATACCTCAATCTTCTGGATTTAGGGGCTTAGTATTTACATACCAGGTTCATGGTTGTCAAGCGGCAAAAGCCTGGTACACCATCCTGTGAAAGGGGTGTATGTGTCTATATTGACTTGGGAGAATTTCCGTGCAACCGTGATTGGCGCTGCGTGCCGGACCTCTTCGCAACCGCACCCCCTTGGAGGTGCCAAAGACGGGGTCGATGCCTGCAAGGCAAGGCAGGCAAAGCTTTTCGTGACCGTACGGCCTGGGGGCTGCCAATGCCCGAGGCGACGGGCCTTGTCAGATACAGGTGTTCCTGTGTATAACACGGCCTCAGAATGAGAGGCGTTTTCTGTACGAAAGACGTGAGCTCGGGCATTGACGGAGGGCCCGGGCCGGTTCGTTCCCTGCTGCTAAAGCTCCTGCCCGGCTCCGAGGTGTACTGCCTGGACCAGGTGCACTCGGGCAGGGTGGTGATGTCCGAGGACGTCGATCCATCAGCGCCGCCGCAGGCCGACGGCATCATCTCGCGCGATCCCGGGGCGGTGCTTTGTATCCGCACTGCGGACTGCGTCCCGGTTCTCGCATGGGCCCTGGACATTCCCCTCAATGCCGCGGTGCATGCCGGGTGGAGGGGACTCGCCCAAGACATCGTCGCCACGTGCATCCGCACGATGCACAAGCTGGGCGCGCACGATATCCGTGCGGCAATCGGTCCCTTCATCGGCCCGTGCTGCTACGAGGTCGGGCCCGAGGTGGCGGATGCCCTCGGTGGAGAACCCCTGATCGACAGGCAAGGCAGGATCAGGGTCGACCTGGGGGCCGCGGCCAGGCGCCAGCTCCTGTCTGCCGGGCTCGAACCGGAAGCGATCCAGATGCGGGAGCTCTGCACCGCGTGCAGCCCGGAAAGGTTCTTCTCCTATCGCAGGCAGGTCGGTGAGGCGGGCAGGAACCTTTCGCTCATCGGAGGGAAGTCATGGTCGTTGCCGGGCTTACCGGTGGGATAGCCACAGGCAAGTCCACGGTGAGCGCTTTTCTCGCATCGCTGGGCGCGGCCGTCATCGACGCGGACGTGATCGCCCGCGAGGCGGTCAGGCCCGGGAGCCCGGCATGGACGAGGATCGCCGAGCACTTCGGGGACAGGGTGCTCCTGCCGGGAGGCGAGCTGAACCGGGATCTCCTGGGCCGCATCGTCTTTGGCGACCACCGGCAGAAGGAGATCCTCAACCGCATCGTCCACCCCGAGGTGTTCCGTGAGATCGAGAGCCGCATCCGTAAGATCGAGGCGGAGGCTCGCAGGAAGGTCGTGATCTGCGACGTTCCGCTCCTCATCGAGACCGGCATGTACCGCAGCTTCGAGCAGGTGGTCCTGGTATACGTCCCTAAGCGGGTCCAGATCGCCAGGCTCGAGGCCCGGGACGGCATCTCCCGCCGGCAGGCTCTCATGAAGATCCGGTCCCAGATGCCCATCGAGGAAAAGAAGGCGTATGCCACCCTGGTGATCGATAACAGCGGCTCACGCGAGGAAACGGAGAAGAAGGCGGCGGAAGTCTACCGGTTCCTGGAAGAGCGGTCAGGAGAAAACCGGCCCTGGAGGCTGCGATTCTGAAGGAGAGAAGGGGATTCTCCTTTTTAGCCTTTCGATGTCTCCAGGGAGGCCGCGGCCGCCCGGCCGTCCGAAGGAGACCTCTTGAGACCCCTGCCTCTCTGCTCTTCCATGGTCCTCAGTATGACGTCCTTGAACTGTCTCGCCTCATGGAAGTACTCGTTGATGGACAGAGATTTCTCGATCCACTTCATGGCATTGGCCCAGTCTCTCGTATCGTAGTACAGGCGGGCGACGTTGAAGTAGAGGTTTTCGTCGTGCGGAGAGATCTCGATGGCCTTCAGATAATTGGCCAGGGCCTCATCCGTCATGTTGGCCTTTCTCAGCTGGATTCCGAACTCGTTGAAGATATGCTTGTTCTCCTCCTCGAATATGGCATCGATCTGGGAGAGCTTCCTGAATACGTCCTTAGCCTTGTCCGTCTGGCCCATCTCCATGTACAGGGTTCCGATTCCGAAATTTGCCCGGATGCTGTCCGGGTCGATCTTGAGCGCCGTATGGTACTCCCACTCGGCCGAGTTGAACTCATTGCGCGCGCGGTGCTTT
This sequence comes from Desulfomonilia bacterium, assembly GCA_049275795.1. Lineage (GTDB taxonomy): Bacteria > Desulfobacterota > Desulfomonilia > UBA1062 > UBA1062 > Phosphitivorax. The sequence goes on along the minus strand of JBASVF010000310.1, from coordinate 5,550 downwards.
TCCGCTATGGCGATGTGCTTGTCCGTTTCCCGCTCCTGCCGGGTCTTGACCTTGAAGTTCGGCTCCAGGGTGTACTTGCTCAGGAACTCCTCGCAGGACATGGTGATGACGATCCCGGTGGGCTGCCCGTCGTTCGTGAGATAACTCACCTCCACGGTATTGTCCTGCCCCTCCTCGGCATGGCAGTAGTTCTTCACCTGCTGAGTCTTCTTGGTATGTCCCGTACCGAGCGTGATGGTGGTCTCCTCGAAGAAGATGCCGCTGATCCTTTTGCGAGAGTCGTCCATAGCCCATGTATCGGAACGGGAAAATCTTATGTTTAGAAAAATTCCCCCAAAACGCGTATAATACCGAGGAATGTCCCGGGGGGATAACGGTTCTTCCCGGCCATGGGCAAGGAAAGGAAGGAGAAAGGCAATGGCAGATCTCGGATTCATCGGTGCAGGGAACATGGCCGAGGCCATCATCGCGGGTGTGCTCAAGAAAGGCATGCTCGGTCCCGGGGATATCGTGATTTACGAAATCCGCCCCGATCGTGCGGAGGAGATGCACGGCCGCTACGGCGTCGAGACGGCCTCCAGCGTAAAAGAGCTGGCCGCGAGGTGCGGGATGATCGTCCTGGCGGTCAAGCCCGACGCCGTGGATCCGGTACTGGAGAAGGCGGGAGGATTTCTTTCCGGCAAGCTTGTCATCAGCATTGCCGCGGGAACGCCTATAAGGGCCCTTCAAGCCCGTCTTGGCCAGGATGCGCGGGTGATCAGGGTCATGCCCAACACGCCTGCACTGGTCCTCGAGGGCGCAGCCGCGTTGTGCGCGTCTCCCTCATGCAGCGAAGCGGATGTCGCATGGGCAGTGGAGCTCTTCTCCTGCGTGGGCAGGTGCTTCAAGGTCCAGGAGAAGCTCATGGATGCGGTCACCGCACTGTCCGGCTCCGGTCCGGCCTTCTGCTTCCTCTTCGTTGAAGCCCTCGCCGACGGCGGAGTGCGGGCCGGGCTTCCCCGGGCGCTGGCCCTGGAGCTGGCGGCGACCACCGTGAAGGGCGCAGCCGAAATGGTCCTCCAGACCGGCAGGCACCCGGGAGACCTCAAGGACATGGTTGCCTCTCCCGGAGGCACCACGATCGAGGGGCTGAGCATGCTGGAATCCAAGGGCTTCAGGTCGGCGGTCATGGACGCGGTGTTCGCCGCCTTCCGCAAGGCCGCCAGCCTGGCGTCCTGAGTCGGGGAAGGCCGCCTTTCAGGCGGGCTGCCCTGGAAAAGGGGTCGGCTGCATGGGTGGACGCTCCGGCTGGCTGTTTCCCCGGGAGGGGCGTGCCTAGATCTTGGCGCTCTTGATGATCTCTACAGCGTCGGCCGGTGAGTCCACCACGGTGAATATGCTCAGGTCTTCCGCAGAGATCATCCCCTCCCCCAGCATGGACTCCCGCATCCATTTCAGGAGCCTGTCCCAGTACTTCGACCCTACGAGCACGACCGGGAAGGGCTTGATCTTGTCCGTCTGGATGAGGGTAAGGGCCTCGAAGAGCTCGTCCATGGTGCCGAAGCCGCCCGGGAAGATGATGTAGCTCATGGCGTACTTGACGAACATGACCTTCCTCACGAAGAAGTAGCGGAAGTTGAGGTGGATGTTCGTGTAGGGATTGAGGGCCTGCTCGAAGGGCAGCACGATATTGAGCCCCACCGATTGGCCGCCGGCTTCGTACGCACCCAGGTTCGCGGCTTCCATGATGCCGGGGCCGCCGCCGGTGATCACGCTGTAGCCTTCCCGGACGAGCATACCCGAGAGCTCGCGCGCCATGAGATAGTACCGGTCATCAGGTCTCGTCCGTGCCGACCCGAAGATCGTGACCGCCGGCTCCAGGGAGGAGAGGGTCTCGATGCCGTCCACGAACTCTGCCATGATGCGGAATATCCTCCAGGATTCCTGGGGATTGATCTGGTCGATGAGGTACCTGTCGCTCCGTTTCATCTCTACTCCTTACTCGTGCCGTCCTTTCTTTCCCCCGGCCGTTCATGCTATGGATATTACATCGGTATGATCGATCTCCATGTTCATACAATACATTCGAGCGACGGGCAACATGCCCCGGCAGAGATCCTCGCCATGGCGCGGAGAGAAGGGGTGGGTACTCTGGCCTTCTGTGACCACATGGATATCCGGGCCGCGAGCCTGGGTCTCGACCTCGCCCGTGAGGCCGGCATCGAGCTCTTCACCGGGGTGGAGCTCTCCACCTCCCGGGATGGCCGGGAGCACCACCTGCTCTGCTACGGGTTCGATCCGGGCAGCCGGTTGGTCCGTGACTTCATCGAGGAGAGCTGCGAGAGGATCTGGGGGCTCGTTCCCGAGGTCATCGAGGCGATTTGCTCCATGGGGTTCCGGCTCGATCGGCGGGACTTCAGGGGATGGGGGAGATCGGTGCCCACCGGGGTGAGTTTTCTCGATGCGCTCCTGGAGTGCAACCCCGGCGATCCGAGGCTGCATCGCTATACCACGGGTGACCGCTCAGGGTCCCCGTACCTGAACTTCTACCAGGACTTTTCCCGTCTCGACTTTGCCCGCGCCGTGGTCTCCGGCCTTCCGGACCTCGAGGAGACCATTCGCTATTTCAGTGGGGAGGGTATTCTCGTCCTGGCCCATCCGGGGCATGCGGACGAAACGGTGCTCGGGGAGCTCAAGCGTTGCGGGCTCGACGGGATCGAGGTCTACAGCACGCACCACAGCCAGTCCGACACCCGTTGGCTTGCCGGCATAGCAGGATCGCTGGGCCTCTTAAGGAGCGCGGGATCGGACTTCCACGGGGAGCGGATCAAGCCCGGCATCGCCCTGGGCAGGGTATCGGGCGAGCCCGATCAGGGACTGCTCGATGCGATCAGGGCGCGCATGTACTCATGGCAGTAACCGTTACAGCCGCGCAGCCGCCGACACAGCCTGCCGGCTCCTGCAGCCTCTGCTGTCCCGGTCCACAAGGCAGCAGGAGACGGAGAAGAGTGCCCGGGGAGAGTGCCGTCCCATGCCGGGGATTGAAGCTCCTTGGCAGGGAAAGGCCTCACCACGGCCCGGCCATGATCCGGGTCCCGAGTTTTTGAGGGGCGATGCCCGTTAGATGCGAGACATCAGTCTCGTGTACCGAGCGGTCCCAGAAAACGTGCTCGAGAATGCCTGCCTCCGGGTCGATGAACGGTCCGAATGCCCTGGCCTCGAAGAGAGGGGACCGGGATAAGGTTTCGCCGGTCAGTGCGTCGATGACGGCCAGAACGGCATCACCGGTGTCGGCCCCGCCGCAGGGGCCGGGCTCCCAGAGGGAAAGGTAGAGGCGGAAGTCCATGACCACGGCGCCGGTGCAGGAACCCCCCTCCATGGACCGGCTCCAGAGCGTTTTCCCGGAACTCGTGCATGCCGCGTAACGCTCGGTGAGGACCACGACGTGGAGCCTGCGCCTGCTGGAAAAGCAGCGGATGCCCGTTACGTCCTCGGGCAGGCCGGTTGCGAGGATTTCCTTGAGCGAGAGGTCCTGCCCTAGAACGTAGACCGTCCCGGCATGAGAACCGGCGAGCACCAGGCCCTCGCAGGGATCGAACATCAAGGCGGTAACAGGCCCCGGAAGCGTGTACTGGGCCTCGAAGAACCCGTCATCGAGGGCATGGGAGCGTACGTCTGCGCCATAGGCCGTGTAGAGGCTGCTCTCGGATGCGGCGAACAGGTCTCCCCGGCATTTCCACCTGATGTCCGGGCCTTGGTCGATCACCTGGATCTCGCCCCGGATATCCGGTCCCGCGATGACGAGCCCGGCCGATTCCGAGACCTTGCCTCCCACTCCCTCGATCATGAGCGTGCATGCCCCCGAGGCCGGGTCTATAGACAGGAGGTGGTCCCGGGAGGTCGTGCACAACAGCGTAGCGCCGCTCATGAACGTGGACCCGGCAGACCCCTGCACCGCCAGGTGATCTGCAGGAAGGAGCCCGGGAGGCTCGGTTGCCATGCGCCTGAAGAATGCGGTATTCTCCATGTCGAGCCAGGAAGGGCTCAACACGAGGTCATTGCTCGTGAGGAAGCGCTTCACTCCCCGGTACATCGAGCGGGGGACCAGGGTTATCCCCTTAGGAGGATCGAAGTCCGGTGCAGAAGGCATGAAGAACCCTCCCCCCTTTTGTGCGACCGCGCGCAGGAAGGGGGTGTCCGGACCGATCACGTGCACGGTCACGCCCTGGTCCCTGGCATAGGCCGCCACGTCGTCGAGGCAGTGGGAGCCGGCTGACTCCACGGCCGCATCCAGGGGGTTGCCGTCGTTGTCATAGTCCGTGAGCCAGGGCGGGAGATGTCCGTCGTTCACGGCCACCCCGGCAGTGGCAACCACGATGTGCCTGCCGGTTCCGCACTCCTGCGGAAACTCACCCAGGAGATCGAAGAGGGCCTCGGAGATGCGTGCATCGGACGAGTCCGGGTTCAATTCCTCCAGCGCGGAGAACAGCTTCGCCCGGTCGGTGGTGAAGCCTTGGACCACCGAGCCCGATACCGCGGCCACGGCCATGGGGGTCAAATCCATCTGGTTGATGAAGTCCTTGAGCGATGCAATGGACAGGGTCCAGCACTGCATGGCGCCCCCGTAGCCGTGAATATCGGCGGCCCGGTACCGCGTATTGCCGTATGAGCCGGCAAAGCAGGTGCCCTCCGGCAGCTCGAGCGAGGACTGAACGTCGTCCCGCGCCTCTGCGGGAACGATCCTGCCGCCGGGCCGCTCGAGATAGAGGGCGTCTTCTCCGTATGCCCGCCCGCACGAGGCGAGCATGCCCTCGGAATCGTCGACGAGGAGGATGACATACGGCCTCCAGCCGGAGAGAGAGCCTGCTTGCAGGAGGCCCTCCGGCTGCTCCCGCAGCCCGACCCGCCAAGTATAGCGGCACCGCTTCGCCCAGGTCTCTTCGGTCAGCTCGGTGACAAAGCAGTGATGGTCCCATCCTTCCGGGGCATCCAAGGTCCGGGTGGTGCAGACCGGGCCATCTGAAGCCCCTGCCGGGATGTGCTCCCGGGAGATCACGTTCATGAATGCAATGGCAGACTTCAGGTTGTGCGTCGCAAGCGTGGCGGTGATCAGGATCATCCCCTGGATCATGACGCCTAGGACCAGGGCATACACGAGGACCCAGCCCTGTTCAGTACAGGGGGTGGGTATACGAGAGGGTCGTTTCTTTTCCATGACAGCAGGCCTTGAGAGTCACCGTGACCTCGCCTGGGGTCACGGTCGCTTCGAGGGAACAGACAGCCTCGGCGATAAGCTGGTTGTTCCGGTAGAGGCCGTCTTCCTTCACCGTGTAGTTGACCGAGGGGACCGCCCGCTCGCCCGCGGCCGACCGGGCGGGCGATGTCAGCGCGAGGACCTTGTTTCCCCGCGAGTAGCCGCCGCTGATGGTGTACGGGCCGCTCTCGGTAAGGACCCCGAGGTTCGCCCAGTAGTCGTCCAGCCCGTCCTGGTCGATATCCACCGTATCGAGGGTAAGGCTCCTGCCCGAGGCATTCTGGATGATGGAATAATACGGGGGAGGCACCCTGTCG
>JBASVF010000309.1:0-5875 GCA_049275795.1 Desulfomonilia bacterium | reverse complement strand
CTGATATCCGACCTGGTCACAGCATTTGCTCACAGTTGCTTACCTCCATTCGCTTGGTATTCTCTGATGTCGTTCTTGTGTGAATTCCGTGGGCGGTCTCCTTGCCACGGCTGCCTATTCGGCTCGTGCTGCACCTCATGAAGTATATTCTCTCGCCAACCCCCCCTACGGCCGCCGCCTTTCTGCGGGCTCCCTCAGGCGGGTTCTTGTGCGCTCCGGGCCTTCTTTGCCTGAACCGATCCTTTCAGCCACTCGTACCACTCATCCATTCCCTCGCCGGTCCGGGCGGAGACCACGAAAACCTTTGCTTTCGAGTTGATGCGCCTGACATATCCGAGGCACTCGTCCATCTGGAAGTCGAGCACTTCGCAGAGATCTCTTTTGTTCAGCAATACCAACTGCGAGGACATGAACATGTTTGGATACTTGATGGGCTTGTCCTCGCCCTCGGTCACGCTCAGGGTCAGCACCCGGCAATCCTCGCCGAGATCGAACGCTGCAGGGCACACCAGGTTGCCGACGTTCTCGATGAACAGCACATCCAGGTTGTCGATATCCAAGTGCTCCAGCGCCTTCACGATCATCGCCGCATCGAGATGGCAGCCGGAGATCGTGTTGATCTGGATAGAGGCTATCCCGGTCTTTTCGATCCTTTCGGCATCGCGAGAGGTTTGCTGGTCTCCCTCGATAACGGCCATCTTGAGCTCGTGCTTCAGATCAGTGGCTGTCCTCTCCAAGATCGTCGTTTTACCGGAACCCGGTGAGCTCACGAGATTAAGAACCAGCACGCCGGCTTGCGCGAACCTCTTCCGCAGCTTATTCGCGAATCGTTCGTTCTCCCGAAACAGGCTCTCATTGGCCTTTATGACTTTTGTCTCTGTCATGCTCCCTCCTTTGCGACCTGGGCTCAGGCCTGAATCATATTACCGCGATTTCCTTTATGAACAGCTCCCGCCCTGAACAGATCGTCCATTCAATGCTCTCACATTTCGGGCACTTGTATTCATGTTCGATCAGGTTGTACTGTTCGTTGCATCCCTTGCACTTCCCGACCGCAGGGATGACTTCTATCTCGAGCGCTGCATCCTTGAGCAGGGTATCTTCGATGCAGATGGGGTAGCAAAGCCTTACGGCGTCCGGAATGACCGAGCTCAATTCTCCTATCTGCAACACGAGCTTCGTGACTTTCCTGGCGTCATTTTCCAAGGCGTGCTGCTCTGCGATCTTAACGATCTTTCTCACAATGGGCATCTCGTGCATGGTCTAACCTTTCCAATCGTTCTCAAATAGAACCTCTTGTTCTTGTTCCGCCCCTTACCTCTTTCCCTGATATTCGATTCACCCCCGTGGAGCCGGGACACGCCGTGGTTAGTTAACACCCCTCTGCCTTCATCACTGCGGACCGCTTGGCCGCCCATTCAACCAGGCTCGAGGGGATCGGCTCCCTTTGCGATTCGTCTCTTGAGACCATCGTGATGGCACCGGCCGGACAGGTTGAATTGCATACGCCGCAGCCGATGCATTTCCCCGGCTCAACCCGGTAATATTTATCCTCAACCGGGAAGATCGCACCCATGGGGCATCGTTCGTTGGCGCAGGTACCGCACGCTATGCACTTCTCCTCGTTTATCCGTGCCAGGAAATTGCTCTGTGCGACGATATTGGGTGCTTTGTGCGCAGCCAGTGCGCTCAGGAAAATCGAGCAGCACGGGCAGCATGCACAAATGAAGGTATTGCCGGAATCGTCTGCATTGTAGGTCGTGTGCACCAGTCCTTCCTTCTCCGCCCGGACGAGGATTTTCATCGCTTCTTCGGCGGAGATGCTCCTGCCGTGAGGCCACTTGTCGTAGATGTTATCGTGGCTGGACAGCATGAGGCAGACCTCGAGAGAATGGCCGCATCCCTTGCCCAGCAGGATCTTTTCCTTTCGGCAGACGCACTCCATCAAGTGGATGCACTTTGCCCCCTCTACCATGCGCTTCACATCGTCGAGCCTGTGCACCTTGAGACCGGGATCCACGGCAGTGCTCACCGGGACGACGCGTGTGAGGGACGGCCTGCTCCTGCCTGTCGCCTTTAGGAGCAACGGGAAATAGTCCTCGAAGAGCCGGGCATATTCCGTCAGCTGCTCGACGGTCTTGTCTTTCCTGAACTGCACGCACTCGTGGATGCCGGGATAGTACGGAGGCAAGAGGTACTGCGACGAGCCGGAAATGTTGAGACACATGATCTGACCGCGCTGGTTCATCTTCTCGAGAATATCCCGGGTTTCTTTGACTGTTTTTCCCAGGCGCTCCGCGATGGCATCCGCCGGCACCGGAGCAAAGGGGAGTCCGAGCGCGATCTTCGCCTCCTCGGGTGTGAAAATCCACTGAAGGATCCTTATATCCAGCCCGTTTTCAACGGCGGGAAATCCCTGTGGCAACGTATCCAGCTTTTCCTGCAGCTTTCTGAATATCTCATTCATGGTCATGCCTTTCGTGTTGGCAAAGCCCTTCCCACTGCCTGTGAAGGGCTTTTCTCGCTGTGCTCCGGCCTCACGGGGTGAGCAGCACCTTGCAATGCTCGTTCGGCTTCTTGAGCGACTCGAACATTTCCGACAATCCATCCATCCCGACCGTACCGGTTATGAGCGGATCAACGGTAATCCTCTTCTCTGCCAGCATCCGAAGCGTAAACTGAAGGTCTTTGGGCGCATCGTAGCCGAACGAGAAAGTGGCCTTGAGGTTCTTGAGGACCGCGGAAACCGACGAGATCTCCTCGGTTGCCATCGACCCGCCGAGCACGATGAGATGGCTCATCGGCTCTGCCATGTTGATCAGTTTCTGCAGCATGGGCCTTCCGACGCATTCGAATATGTACTTCGGCGTCCGTCCGGTTTTCTCCTTGACTTCCTGCACGGGGTTGTCGCTCGTGGATGCGTCGATGACCACGTTGGCCCCGGCCTGCTCGGCCCGTTTCATGCGAGCGGGAACGATCTCGCTCACTGCGGCGTCAACGGCCCCGAAGAACCGCGCCCACTTGAGAACACTCAGCCCGATCGCACCAGCTCCCACCACCAAGATGCTGCTCCCCGGAGTGACCCCGGCCGCCCGCCATCCGGCCAAGCCGACGGACATCGGCTCGATCGCGGCGGCCTCGAACGATCCCACCTCGTCAGGTATCCTGATCGAAAGGTCGGCCTGGCAAAGGGCGTATTCTGCGTAACCGCCCGGCAGGCTGGCGTCGTATCCCTGGATGACAAGGTTCGGGCAGCTCATGTATTCATGGCGCGCACATATCTCACAGGACCTGCACGGCCTTGATCCCAGCCCGAATACGCGGTCTCCCTCCTTCCAGCCCGTCACCCCGGGCCCGAGCTCCACCACTTGGCCGGTATACTCGTGGCCCATGACAACGTCCGGAGGGGCGAACCCGTGTTCCGCAGCATGCAGGTCCGAGCCGCAGATTCCGCAGGCTTCGACCTTTACCAGCATCTCTCCCTTTCCGGGTTTCGGAATCTCCACCTCTCTGATCACAGAGGGTTTTCCTATCCCCTGGTAGACAAGTGCCTTCATGGTTCTTTTCATTTTTCCCTCTCCTGTCTTGCAGGACTGGTTACCGCTCACCTTGCCGCTTCCGCTCCGATGCATTCCTGCCCGCAGGCAGTGTCCGTCTCCTCTCCGCAGGCCTTCGACGTCTGCATGAAGTAATGCGAGAGTGCGGGGATGAGGACGAGCGCCCCGGTCATGTTCCAGAGCAGCATGAATGTCAGGAGAACCCCCATATCGCCCTGGAATTTAATGGGAGATACCGCCCAGGTTATGACGCCAGCAGACAGGGTAACACCGATCAGGGCGACCACCTTTCCCGTGGAATGCACCGCCCGCCTGTAAGCCTCCCGGAGCGGTACACCCGTTCTCTGGTGTACCAGCTGAACGCTCAGCAGGTAAATGGCGTAGTCCACTCCGAGGCCGACGCCCAGCGAGGTAACCGACAGGGTTGCAACCTTGACCCCGATCCCGAGCAGAACCATGAGCGCCTGGCAGAGAATGGAGGTAAAAACAAGTGGAATGATGGCAACAACCACGGCCCTCCATGTTCTGAACGCAAAGTTGCACATGACGATGACCGCTAGATACACCACCACCAGCATGATGATATTCGCCTTTGCAACGACGATGTTGGTCGCGGCTTCTACCCCTGCGGTACCGGCTGCGAGCAGGAATTGCCGTTCCTCGACATTGTGTTCCCTGGCATATTCTTCCACGGTCTTGATCACGGTATCAAGCGTTGTGGCCTTATGGTCCTTCAGGTATGCGATCAGGGGCATTACCGAAACGTCCATATTGCTTAGTTCTGGACTGTTCTGCAGGCTATAGGTCAATGCGAAGTTCAGCGTCTTCTGGTTTCGCGATATCGAATACCACTTGGGGCTGCCCTCGCAGGTGCCGATGGTTATCTGCCTGATGGCGTCGGCGGTCGACACTGTTCTCTGCACTTCCGGCAGCTGTTCGAGCTCCCACGCGAGGCGGTCGATCTCGATCAGGGTCTCATACTGCATACCGCCCATCGGCGGGGTTTTTACGATGACCGCAAACAGATCGCTCGAGAGTGAATAGTTGTCCATGATGAACTGGTTGTCTTTATTGTAGCGGGAATTCGGCCGCAATTCCGGGGCCCCGGGGTCGAGGTCTCCGACCTGCTGGTGTATGCCGATGCACACTCCGATGATGCCGAACACGACAGTTGCGACCACGACCTTCAGGGCGACCTTTTTCTCGGATACCGCTGCAAGGGTATTTGCAAACCGGGACATTTTGCTCGTCTGGTCCGTCTCGGAGTCGACCACCCGTTTGGCCGCCTTGGGCGACACGTTCATATAGGAAATGATAACGGGCATCATGATGAGGTTGGTGAATATGAGCACAGCCACGCCGATACTGGCCGTGAGGGCAAGCTCCCTTATCACCGGAATGTTTATGACCATGAGCACGGCAAAGCCGACCGCGTCAGTAATAAGCGCAACCAGGCCTGCGAGGAAAAGCTTTCTAAACGTGTACCGTGCTGCGACAACCGGGTGATTGCCCGAGCCTACCTCGTGCAGGATGCCGTTCATCACCTGGCTGCCGTGAGATACACCTATGGCAAAGACGAGGAACGGCACCAGGATGCTGTATGGGTCTAGTGCCATACCCGACATGCTCAGTATTCCGATTTGCCACACCACAGCCACAAAGGAGCATACGATTACTGCCGAGGTACAGCGGTAGCACCGGGTGTAGCTGAAGATGATCGCCGTAATGATCAGGATCGATATGCCGAAGAACCAGAGAATCTTCTTCAGCCCGGCGATGAGGTCTCCCACAAGCTTTGCAAAGCCGGTGATGTAAACATTGCACTTGCCGCTCTTCTCGCCGATTTCGCGGGCTTTCTCCAACTCTTTCGTAAAGGATACGTAGTCGAGGGGAACGCCGGTATAGGGATCTTTATCGAAAATGGGAACGATGATCATGGAAGATCTATTGTCGACCGACACCAGGCTCCCGACCAACCCTGCATTGGCGATATTCACCCTCAGCTTTTCCAACGAGTCCTTGGATCCGTCGTAATCCGAGGGCATGACAGGGCCCCCTTGGAACCCTTCCTCGTTTACCGTGCTCCATCTAACTCCGGGCGCCCACAGCGACTTCACCCATGCTCTATCAACCCCCGGGGTAAGGAATATGAAATCGTGCACTTGGCGTAGAACCTCCAGGTACTCAGGGTCCAGGATGTCTCCTTCCTTGTTCTCGATAACGGCGCCGTTGTGCTGGTGAACCTGAACGGCCGAGTGCTGGTGAGCACTGATGAGGGCATGAGCTTTGTCGAGACTCCTAATGGACATGGCGCTCCA
>JBASVF010000308.1:0-6552 GCA_049275795.1 Desulfomonilia bacterium | reverse complement strand
CATCACGATGGAGGTGAAGCTGATCCAGCCCATAGCCATGGACGAGGGACTTCGCTTCGCCATCCGCGAGGGCGGCAGAACCGTAGCCTCCGGCGTCATCGTCAAGGTCATCGAGTAGGAGAACAGGCTGGAAGCTCATGAGAGACGCAATTACCTTGGCATGTACGGAATGCAAGAGGCGCAACTACATATCCTCTCGCAACAAGAAGAAGAACACCGAGAAGCTCGAGACGAAGAAGTACTGTGCGTTCTGCCGGACGCACACGTTGCATAAAGAGACGAAGTAGGGAAAAAAATAAAAAAACACGTGCAGGCCAGTAGCTCTAATGGTAGAGCGCCGGACTCCAAATCCGGAAGCTGGGGGTTCGAGTCCCTCCTGGCCTGCCAACTTGGTTGAAACTATGGGGATGATGGAAAAATTTGAAGGAGCAAAGACATACCTGAAGGAAGTCAGGGCCGAGCTCAATAAGGTCACCTGGACCGGCAGGAAGGAAATCGTGAGCGGGACCATCGCGGTGCTCGTCTTGAGCGGCGTGGTATCGCTCTTTCTGTGGGTCATCGATTTCGGCCTCTCCCAAGTGGTCAGGCTCGTGCTGAGTTGATCGTATGCCAGAAAACGAAACCCTCGAGCATAAATGGTACGTAGTGCACACGCACTCGAACTACGAGCACAAGGCCAAGAGGTCCCTGGAAGAGCGCGTCAAGGCCTTTCACGTGGAAGAGTTCTTCTCCGGCATACTCGTTCCTTCCGAGCAGAGCGCCAAACCGGCCCCGGGCAAGAAGCGCGCCGCCAGCAAGCGGTACTTCCCGGGGTACATTCTCGTGCGCATGGCCCTGACCGACAAAACCTGGCACGTGGTGATGAATACCCCCAAGATCACCGGCTTCGTGGGAGGCAGGACCTCGCCGGCCACCATTCCCGACGCCGAGGTGGAGAACCTGAAGTCCCAGCTCGAAGAGGGGGCGGAAGGCCGGGTATACAAGAGCGAATTCAACGTCGGTGACCAGGTTATCGTCAACGAGGGGCCGTTCCAGAACTTCAGTGGCGTCGTGGACGACACCAAGCCGGACAAGGGCAAGGTGAGGGTGCTGGTGAGCATATTCGGGAGATCGACCCCGGTTGAACTGAATTTCGATCAGATTACCAAGAAATAGACCCAAGGGGTAGCACATGGCAAAAAAGAATATAACGGCTAAGATCAAGATCCATATACCTGCAGGCGAAGCCAAGCCGTCTCCTCCGGTCGGTCCGGCGCTGGGACAGCACGGGGTGAACATCATGGAGTTCTGTAAGGCCTTCAACGCCGTCACGGACAAGCAGCGCGGGTTCAAGATCCCGGTAGAGATCACGGTGTACCAGGACCGCTCCTTCACCTTCATCACCAAGAGCCCGCCGGCGTCCACTCTGCTGATCAAGGCCGCCGGTATCGAGAAGGGCTCATCGGTTCCCAACAAGGACAAGGTGGCGAAACTCACCAGAGACCAGCTCAAGGATATCGCCGCGCAGAAGATGAAGGATCTCAACACAGACGACATGGACCAGGCCGTCCGGATCATCGCCGGCACGGCCAAGAGCATGGGCATTGACATCGTCGACTGAAGGAGGGGTGAACCATGGCCAAGAACGGCAAAAAATTCATCGAGGTGAAGAAGAAGATCGACCCTCAGAAGAAATACACGGTCGAGGATGCCCTCAATCTCGTGCTGGAAAGCGCCTATGCCAAGTTCGATGAGAGCGTGGACGTGGCGCTGAGGCTGGGTGTCGACCCGAGGCATGCGGACCAGATGGTGCGTGGCTCGATCGTCCTGCCCCATGGCACTGGGAAGACGACCCGGGTGCTCGTGTTCGCCAAGGGCGAGAAGGTCAAGGAGGCCCAGGAGGCCGGCGCCGATTTCGTGGGCGGCGAGGAGATCGCCGAGAAGATCCAGGGCGGCTGGCTCGATTTCGATAAGGTGATCGCCACGCCGGACATGATGGGGACCGTGGGCAAGCTCGGAAGGATCCTGGGCCCCCGGGGACTCATGCCCAACCCCAAGCTCGGCACGGTAACCTTCGACGTGGGCAAGGCCGTGAACGAGATGAAGGCCGGACGCGTGGATTTCCGGGTGGACAAGGTCGGCATCGTGCACTGCTCGGTGGGCAAGGTCTCCTTCGGACGGGAAAAGATACTGGACAATTTCAAGGCTCTCATGGAAGTGATTCTCAAGCTCAAGCCATCATCCAGCAAAGGCACGTATCTCAAGAGTGTAGCGCTGTCGAGCACGATGGGGCCCGGTGTCAGAGTGGACCCCGTCGAGGTTCCCCAGCTGCTGAAGTAGCAAGGCATAGCATCCTGGTCAAAGACAGCGGGTGTCCGCCTCGTGAAGGGGCGGACTTAATGTGTTCGCCCGCCGAGATCTGGGAATTCCCCGGCACCCTTTGACAGGATAGACCATACAAGAAAGGGGTGAGGTATTTCATTGAAGAGAGAAGACAAGGAAGTACTCGTAAACCGGTTGCATGACGAGCTGGAGCGGTCCCATGCGGTGTTCGTCACCGACTACATGGGGCTCAACGTGGAAAAGATGACCCAGCTGAGAAGGAGCGTCAAGGAAGCGGGAGGCAAGTACCAGGTGGTCAAGAACACCCTGCTGAACAGGGCGGTTCAGGGCACACCCGCTTCGGTGCTCGACGAATCTTTCTCCGGGCCCACGGCCATCGCCATCGCCCCGGGAGACCCGGTAGCCATCGCCAAGGCCCTGGTGAACTTTGCCAAGGAAAACGAGCAGTTCGAAATCCAGGCAGCGGTGCTGGGCAGCCGGTTTCTCGACGAATCCGGGGTTCAGGAGCTCGCCAAGATGCCGGGCAGGGAGGTTCTCCTGGCAAAGATGCTGGGGTCCCTCAATGCTCCGGTCAGCAACTTCGTCGGGGTGTTCGCCGCCATGCTGCGGCAGCTGGTGTATGTACTGAAGGCAGTTGAAGAGAAGAAGAGACAAGGAGAGTAAGAGACATGGCTGAGATTACGCGTGAAGATGTTGTCAAATATATCGAGAACATGACGGTGCTTGAGCTTGCCGAGTTCGTGAAGGAGCTCGAAGACAAGTTCGGCGTGAGCGCCGCCGCTCCCGTGGCGGCAGTAGCCGCGGTGCCTGCGGGCGGGGCAGCCCCTGCAGCCGAGGCTGCCGAGGAGAAGACCGAGTTCGACGTTGTCCTCAAGGAGGCCGGCGCACAGAAGATCCAGGTCATCAAGGTGGTCCGCTCCCTGACCGACCTCGGCCTCAAGGAGGCCAAGGAGGCGGTGGAAGGTGCGCCTACGACGATCAAGACGGGCATTTCCAAGGAAGACGCCGAGGACGCCAAGAAGAAGCTCGAAGAAGTCGGTGCGGTCGTGGAGATCAAGTAGCCGCAGGTACAACCATCGATCATACGGGGTTGGTGTGTTCCAACCCCTTTTTGCGCTTTTATAGCTTTTCGGAATCGTAAGTAAAACCCAAACCAAAAAGGAAGACTGTAGATGATAGAACAAATCCTTTTAGACCCACAGGTAAGGCGGAAGAGTTTTGCCAAGAGGGAGGTCGCTCTTGCCATTCCCGACCTCGTGGAGCTGCCCAAGAAATCGTACAGCGCCTTTCTGCAGAAGGATGTTCCGCCTGAGAAAAGGAAAGATATCGGTCTTCAAGCGGTGTTCAAGTCAGTTTTCCCCATCAAGGACTTCAATGAGGACGCCTCGCTGGAGTTCGTGGAGTACCGGCTCGGGGAGCCGAAGTACGACATGGACGAGTGCATCCAGAAGGGCCTCACCTTTGCCGCGTCCGTGACGCTCAAGGTACGACTCGTGGTCTGGGACCGGGACGAAGAGACCGGTACCCAGAGCATTCGCGATATCAAGGAGCAGGATGTATACTTCGGCGAGATACCGCTCATGACACCCAGCTCCACGTTCATCATCAACGGCACCGAGCGGGTGATCGTCTCCCAGCTCCACCGTTCGCCGGGAATATTCTTCGACAAGACCGCGGCCCGCGCCCAGTCGGGCGGGAGGGTGCTCTACTCCGCCCGCATCATCCCGGCCCGCGGCTCGTGGATCGACCTGGACTTCGACGCAAAAGGCATCCTCTACCTGCGGATCGACCGCAGGCGGAAGATGCCCGTGACCACCCTGCTCAAGGCCATGGGATTCTCCAACCAGGAGATCCTGGGCATGTACTATCCCTCCCACCGCTACGAGTTCTCCGACGGCAAGGTGCTCAGGCACATCGACGTGGAGAACCTTCGCGGCATGAAGGTGGATACCGATATCAAGATCAAGGGCTCGGACGAGGTGATCCTCAAGGCCGGGCGCAAGATCACCCCGAAGCTCATCAAGAGGCTCCAGGGAGCCGAGATCGAGCCCGTGATCCAGGAAGAGAGCGACCTGCTCGGCAAGGTGCTCGCCGAGGACGTCGTGAACCTCTCCACCGGCGAGGTCATCGCGGACGCCAATGACGAGATTACCCAGGAGCTCCTCGACAAGATCAAGGCCCAGGGCATCACCGAGCTCAAGACCATCTACTACGACGAGGTCAGCTACAGCTCGTCCCTGAGCAAGACGCTCGCCCTCGATAAGGTCGATACCGCCGAGGAGGCCATCATCGAGATCTACCGCAGGCTCAGGCCTTCCAATCCTCCCACGCTGGAGATCGCCGCGAACTTCTTCGAGAACCTGTTCTTCAACCCCGCCTACTACGACCTCTCGCGGGTCGGCAGGATGAAGATCAACCAGAAGCTGGGCGTCTCCGACGAGGAGGCACCGCTGGATCTGACCGTGCTCAGGAGAGAGGACATCCTCTACACGGTGCGCTACCTGCTCGAGCTCAAGGACGGGGTGCAGGGCAGAGCGGTCGACGATATCGACCACATGTCCAACCGCCGGGTGCGCTCGGTCGGCGAGCTGCTGGAGAACCAGTACCGCATCGGCCTGGTGCGCATGGAGCGGGCCATCAAGGAGCGCATGAGTCTCCAGGACGTGGAGACCATGATGCCCAACAATCTCATCAATCCCAAGCCGGTCAGCGCGGTGATCCGCGAGTTCTTCGGCTCCGGCCAGCTCAGCCAGTTCATGGACCAGACCAACCCGCTCTCGGCGATTACCCACAAGCGCCGTCTCTCCGCGCTCGGCCCCGGCGGGCTCACCCGCGAGCGGGCCGTGTTCGAGGTGCGCGACGTTCATCCGTCCCACTACGGGCGGGTCTGCCCCATCGAGACCCCGGAAGGACCGAACATCGGGCTCATCGTATCGCTCTCAACCTACGCCAAGGTCAACGAGTTCGGGTTCATCGAGACCCCGTACTATGTCGTGAAGGACGGCGTTGTGACCGGTGAGATCCGGTACCTGAGCGCCATCGAGGAAGACCGCGAGGTCATCGTGCAGGCGACCGAGCCTCTCGACGAGAAGGGACGCATCATCGCAGACCTGGTGAGGGTGAGGGTGCGCAACGGCGAGTACGGCACCGCGACCCGCGAACAGGTGACGCTCATGGACGTGGCCACGAACCAGCTCTTCTCAGTCTCGGCCAACCTGGTGCCCTTCCTGGAGCACGACGACGCGAACCGCGCGCTCATGGGCGCCAACATGCAGCGCCAGGCCGTTCCCCTGCTCTTTCCCAAGCCGCCCATGATCGGCACCGGCATGGAGCAGGTGGTAGCCCGCGACTCGGGTGTGTGCGTGGTCGCCAGACGTTCCGGGGTCGTGCAGGACGTGGACAGCCAGCGCATCGTGATCATGGCCGACCGCGTGGGCGACGACTCCCACGACACGGGCATCGACATCTACCGGCTCACCAAGTTCAAGCGGGCCAACCAGAACACCTCCTTCAACCAGAAGCCCATCGTCAAGAAGGGCCAGAAGGTCAAGGAGGGCGAGATCATCGCGGACGGCCCGGCGACCAAGGACGGCGAGCTCGCCCTGGGAAGGAACCTTACCGTGGCGTTCATGCCCTGGGGCGGCTACAACTACGAGGACGCGATCCTCATCAGCGAGCGCGTGGTCAAGGAAGACTTCTACACCTCGGTGCACATCGAGGAGTTCGAGGTCATGGCCCGCGACGTGAAGCTCGGCAGCGAGGAGATCACCCGGGACATCCCCAATGCCGGCGAAGAGGCCCTGAAGGACCTCGACGACTCCGGCATCGTGCGCATCGGCGCCGAGATGAAGCCGGGCGACATTCTCGTGGGCAAGGTCACGCCCAAGGGCGAGACCCAGCTCTCCCCGGAGGAGAAGCTGCTGCGCGCCATCTTCGGAGAGAAGGCGAGCGAGGTCAAGGACAGCTCGTTGCGGGTGCCGCCGGGTATCGAGGGCACCATCATCGACGCCCGGGTGTTCAACCGCCGGGGCCAGGAAAAGGACGAGCGCACCCTCGAGATCGAGCAGAAGGAGATCGAGGACCTAAGGAAGGACCAGGAGGACGAGATCGCGATCATCACCGGCGCGGCCAGGAGCAGGCTCGAGAAGCTGCTCACAGGCAGGAAGCTCGCCGGGCCGCTGCTTTCGCACCTGGGTGACGTGGTGATCGCCAAGAGCGGTGAGACGATCG
>JBASVF010000307.1:0-2173 GCA_049275795.1 Desulfomonilia bacterium | reverse complement strand
GATCATGAGGTGGGAATGTTCCGGGACGCAACCATGCCGGTTATCGTGGCCGGAGCACGGAGGTGACGACATGATGCGCACAGGATTTCTGCGCGGCCTTTTGCAGGCCGCGGCCGCCGTACTGGTGCTTGCCTGCCCGGGCTGGGCTTTGTCCGCCGAGTCCGATGCCCGGCCGATCGTGATCGGCTACATCGGCGACCTCTCGTCGCCCGGCACGAGGCCCTCGCTGGAGATCCAGCAGATGGCCGTGGAAGAGATCAACGCAGCCGGCGGCATTGCCGGCAGGCCGGTGAAGTACCTCATGGTCGACGGGAAGGGGGGGACCTCCCTTTCCGTCGAGGGCGCCCGTCGCCTGCTCGTCGAGGAGCGCGCAGACGTCATCTTCGTGGAGGGACGCTCGGAGATCTGCCTGGCCGCCCAGGAGAACTCGGCCGCCATGTTCCGGGAGTACCCGCACGTCATGATCTTCAACGGGCCCATGGCCTCTGAGCTGACCGGCAGGATCGTCGACGACTACGAGCGGTACCGGTTCTGCTTCCGCGACTGGGTGCCAGCCGCCCACTATGCCTGGCTGGACATCCTGTTCGACAAGACCTTCCGGCAGGCCATGGGCGCCAGGAAGGTCGCGATCCTCTGGGAAGACCTCACCTGGACCGAGGAGTTCCGCAAGGGCGTCGAGTACCTGGGCCTGCCGCCCTGGAAGGACGTGGCCGAGAAGAGGTACGGTCTCGAGGTCGTCTACTCCAAGGCGGTCAAGCCACGGGGGACCCTGTACCTGCCGATCCTCCAGCAGATGGCCATGCAGGGCGCCGAGGTGATCCTCTACGTGAGTTCCTGGTTCACCGACACCGAGACCTTCGCAAAGCAGTGGGCTGATTCCGCGGCCAGGGACATCCCCGTGGTCTTCTACGGCGGGGCCTCGCACACGCACGCGTTCTGGCGGATGACCGGCGGCAAGGCCCTGGGGGTCGTGACCCCGTTCTACGAGGGGGACATTCCCTACACCGAAAAGACGGTCCCCTTCATTGAGAAGGCCCGCAAGAGGGGCATCCCCTTGCAGATCCACGTCCACCTCGCCTACGCGGATATCTACCACATCAAGGCCGCTGTCGAGGAGGCGGGCGGGACCGACGACATCGACCGGCTGATAGAGGCCATGGAGCGAGTGGAGACCACCTTCTCGCTGGGAAGGATGAGCTACGAGACCCAGCGCATCAAGCCCTTCTTCCACTCGAAGGTCCTGTGCGATCCCAGGGACCCCTATCGGCTGCTCCCCGGGTACTTCATGCTCCCGGTTGCGCAGATACAGCACGAAGGGAAGATCGCGTGGATAGCCGCTCCGGGAGGGGAAGAGGTGTATGCACGGTTCATGAGGGCGGATGGGTACCTGCCCCCCAAAAAGCTGCGGCAGCCCCAATGAGCCCCGGCGTGAACGAAGGCCTGCTCCATCCCCGCACGGAACGAAAACGAAACGGCCGTCCCGGCGGGCATGCCCTCTATCCCGGGCGGATCAGAACTTGTACTTCCCCTCCTGGATCTCCCGGTACAGGTCATCGGTGAGGGGCACGTATTCGTCGCTTCCGGGAAGGAGCACGTACAGCTTTCCCCTGACCTGGGAGATGTCGTAGCCCTGGCTGCGGAACTGGGTCTTCTTGATCTTGTGGGTCGCGGTCATCTCGAAACCGCCCACGAAGCGGATGAACAGCGGAACTGCGTACTTGGGCAGCGTTGCCCTCAGGTGCGCGGTCAGCGCCTTCAGGTCGATGGGGCGGTCATCCGCCGGGAAGATGGCCGCCATACCGGCCTTGCCGTCGCCCGAGGGCATGGCCACGCCGTAGACGGCCGACGCCGAGATGCCGGGGAAGATGTTCAGCGCCTTTTCCACCTCCAAGGTCGCCACGTTCTCGCCTTTCCAGCGGAAGGTGTCGCCCAGGCGGTCGACGAACTGGGCGTGCCGGAAGCCCATGTCCCTGAGCATGTCGCCGGTGTTGAACCAGAGGTCGCCCTTTTTGAAGGCGTCGCGGATGATCTTTTCCTCGGTCTTCTTCTTGTCCGTGTACCCGGAAAACGGGGTCTTCTCCGAGATCTGCATGATGAGCAGGCCTGCCTCGCCCCGCTTCACCCGCTTCAGGAACCCCTTCTCGTCCCTCTCGGGCGTGTTGCTGTCCACATC
>JBASVF010000306.1:0-13574 GCA_049275795.1 Desulfomonilia bacterium | reverse complement strand
GGGCGAGGCGGGCATAGGCTGCGGCGCGCTCGGTCTCGATGAGCCGGGCCTCGGTCTTCCTGAGTGTCTCCACCGCGTTGTCGTAGTGGTTCTTCAGCTCGGACAGGAGGCGGGCGTTCTCGATGAGGGGCGTGAAGATGAAGGCGATGCTCTTGAGGAACTCGAGGTCGTCAGGCGTGTACACGCCGGGCTCCATCCGGTCGAGGTAGACCAGGCCGTAGATCTGGGAGCGGGAGATCAGGGGGGCGCACAGGGCCGACCCGATCCGGTACCCGGCCGGGTCCGGGCGGGCTTGGGCCTCGGCATCGCCTGGGACATCCTCGAGCAGCAGTGACTCGCCGCTCTGGAAAACGCGCTGCGCGATGTCCCTGCGCATGGGCACGGGTGCGCCCGGCGGGTCCACCAGGAGCGGCTCGAGGGTGCCCTCCGGCCCGAACAGGGCGATGTATCCCCGGTCGTGGTCGAAGATCTCCTTGAGATGCGAGAAGAGCTTTCCGCCCAGCACCTTCAGGTCGTGGCACTCGGCCAGCTCGGCCGTGATCCGGTAGATGGCGGAGAGCTTCCGGTTGTCGACCTCCTCCCCAGAGGTGAGCCCGATGGTGTGAACCACAAGATGGTGCTCGGGGGCGCCTGTATCGGGATCGTGCACCCTAAACCGCGTGTTCCCGATCCGGATCGTGTCTCCGGGCATGATGACAGAAGCGTCATTGATCTTGAGTCCATTCACGAACGTGCCGCCGGCGCCGCCGAGGTCCTCGATCCACACCTGGTTGTTCTTTACCACGAGGAGCGCGTGGCGCCCGGATATTGAAGGATCGGCAAGCGACAGATCAACCCCTCCGCCCCGCCCGACGAGACAAGGAACCCCGAGAGGATGGCTCCTTCCGGAGCCGCATTCCCTGAGAACGATCCTGTTGCCCATAGAAATCTATGTATAGATGTGTCCATGGAGAACACAAGCGCGCTGCGCTCCGCTGCCGGCGGCAGACTGGGGCCCGCCCCGGCAGGCTCGGTCGGATGGATTCCGCCGGAGACGGGGCGGTTGCGGGCGCCGAGAAAAGCTCTTGATCTTCAGGCGGATTCTGCCATTATAGGCGGTGAGAATAAACCGGTTGGAGAGGGGTATCCATGCCGATTTATGAGTTTTACTGTTCCAAGTGCAACACCATCTACAACTTTTTTTCCAGGTCGGTAAACACCGAGAAGGTGCCCGACTGTCCCAAATGCAAGCAGGGTCCTCTGAAGAGAAAGGTCTCCCTGTTCGCCACCATCACCGGCCGCAGCCAGGAAGGCGAGTCTGATGACGGCATGCCTCCCATCGACGAGTCGCGGATGGAAAAAGCCATGGCCATGCTGGCGAGCGAGGCCGACAAGATCGACGAGGACGACCCCAGGCAGGCAGCCCGCCTCATGCGCAAGCTCTCCGAGGCCACGGGCCTCAGGATGGGCTCGGGCATGGAAGAGGCCTTGAGCCGCATGGAGCGCGGAGAGGACCCGGATTCCATCGAGCAGGAGATGGGCAGTCTGCTCGAGGAAGAGGAGCCGTTCATATTCGAACAGAAGTCCCGCCCTGTCGCGAGGAGCCAGCGGCCCGCGGTCGACGAGACCCTCTACGACCTCTGATCGTGCAGACGGGCTTGCCGCCGGGCGGGCCGGGGGCGCAGGCTGGCATCCCGGCCGCACGCCTCCTGATGCGGGGTGTCCTGGAGGGCGCGTTGCCTTTTCCCAGCCGGGGGGCTATTATGCCTCCATATGATCCTCAGCGCGCACCAGCCCTATTTCTGTCCCTATCCGGGGTACTTCTCCAAGGCCATGCACAGCGCAGTGTTCGTTCTCCTGGATACGGTGCAGTTTCCCCGCGGCGGCACGTGGATCACCCGGAACCGCTTCAAGAACGACCAGGGCGCCTTCTGGATGGGGGTGCCGGTCTGGAAAAAGGGCAGGGGCCTGATGCGCATCAACGAGGTCGAGGTCTGCCATGAAGGCCGATGGAAGGACAAGCACCTCCAGAGCATATGCCACGCCTACGGCAATGCCCCGTATTTCCGGGAGTACCTCCCGCTCTTCGAACGGGTCTTCTCCGACGCCTACGAAAAGATCTCGGACCTGAACCGCGACATCATCACGTGCGCCGCTCGGGCATTGGGCATACGCGCCAGGATCCTCCGCCTCTCGGAGACGGGCGTGCAGGGATCAGGCACCGAGCTCCTGGTGCGGCTCTGCGCCGCCCTGGGCGCGGACCGGTTCCTTGCCTTCAGCCCGGCCGGGAAGTTCCTGGATGGAGAGCTGTTTGCCCGCGAGGGCATCGAGCTGATGTTCCTTGATATCCCGTCGATCGTGTATCCCCAGCTCTGGGGCGGGTTCGTGCCGAACCTCTCCGCGTTCGACCTGCTCATGAACTGCGGGCCGAAGTCGCGCGAGATCCTCGAGCGGGGAACGAGGGGGCCACGCTCCATGGAGTGATGATGGCCGGCTGCCCGGCCGGGTCGCGCAGGCACCCGGCCCGGGATGCGGGGGAGGGCGCGCAATGTCCCTGCGGCATCGGCCGGAAGCCTTGCCAGGCCTTGCCCCCGGAAGGAAACCCCCTGTACGGTCCGCAGGGCGCAAATCTGCGCCGCCAGGAATGCAGTGGGGATGCGAGAAAAACCCCTGTACGTCCTGCACGGCGCCGTAACCTCGCGCCGCCCTTTCGCCGAGGCCGGGCCCGTTTTTGAAGGGAACGCACATTTTCTCATGGACGAACGGCCCGGATCATGGTTGGTAGACAGGCAGAAACACCCAGTGGAAAGGAGACACCAATGCTGCCCGATGCATCGAAACTGATCAAGCAGATGGACCTGGAGCTCCCCCTCCTCGGGCTCTTCGACGCCCCGGACACCGGCGGGTTCGAGCCCCTGGTGAGGCCCGAGCCCGGGAAACACCAGTGCGTCTTCCAGTTTTTCGAGAACTTCCTCAGGGGCGAGAGCCTCGTGATCACCCGGGACAACTTCGGGTGCGGGGGCGCGGGCACCCACCTGTGCAACGTGCAGACGCGCTCGAGGCAGGACTTCATCCATTTCCTGGCCGACACCGAGGGGCTCAAGAGATCGCACGAGCTCATGGGGCGGTGGATCGACAGCCGGAAGCCCTACATCCAGCAGCATCCCTTCCTGGTCATGGGCCCGCTGAGGCGGGAGAAACAGGAGTACCTCAAGACGGTCACCTTCTTCGTCAACCCCGACCAGCTGAGCATTCTCATCATCGGGGCCAACTACGACGCCTCGCCGGACGATCCCCAACCCGTGATCGCGCCCTTCGGCTCCGGCTGCATGGAGCTCCTGCCCCTCTTCAATGACCTGGATACGCCCCAGGCCATCATCGGGGCCACCGACATCGCCATGCGGCAGTACCTTCCCCGCGACCTGCTGGCCTTCACCGTCACCCGGCCCATGTTCGAGAGGCTTTGCGCCCTGGATGAAGGGAGCTTTCTCTTCAAGCCCTTCCTGAAGAACCTCAGGAAGGCCAGGAAAACCCTGTCGACTCAAGGATCATAGCCGGCAACGGGCCGCCCGGGCACCCGTGGGCGGCCCCGGCGGCAAGCCTCCGGTCCGGCGCTCGAACCCCGGGGTCCAAGCCGGGCTCGAGGGGACCGCACGCGGGGCCGGGGGGGACAAGGGAGGAAAGGACATGACATTGAATGAACTGGTTGAGAGGAACCGATCGTACCGGAGGTTCTACGAGGACGAGCCGGTAAAACCCGAGACGCTCAGGGAGCTGGTGGGCCTGGCGCGGCTCTCCGCCTCGGCGGCCAATCTCCAGCCCCTGAGGTACCTCCTCTCGTGGGAGCCCAAGAAGAACGGGCTCATCTTTCCGCACCTGGGGTGGGCGGCCTACCTCGAGGATTGGCCGGGACCGGCTGCTGGAGAGCGGCCTGCCGCCTACATCGTGATCTTGGGCGACACGAGCGTTGCAAAGACCTTTGGCTGCGACCACGGCATCGCTGCGCAGAGCATCCTGCTTGGCGCCGTGGAGCGGGGCCTGGGCGGCTGCATGCTCGCGTCCATCCAGCGCAGCAGGCTCAGGGAGGCCCTGCGCATCCCCGCGCGCTATGAGATCCTCCTGGTCATCGCCCTGGGCAGGCCCCGAGAAGAGGTAGTCATCGAGGATGTTGAGGATGGCGGGAGCATCGAGTACTACCGGGACGGGAAAGGAGTCCACCATGTGCCAAAGCGAAGGCTCGACGACCTCATCCTGTCCCTGTGAGGCCGCTGGCGGAAAGAGGCTGATGGACGTCTGCGAGTTCTTGAGGGCCCACGGCATCGCCTGCGAGCGCTACGACCACGAGGCGGTATTTACCTGCGAACAGGCCGAGGGCCTGGGCATTCCCACGGATGCGGCTGGGACCAAGAACCTCTTCCTGCGCGACAGGAAGGGGCGCAGGCACTTCCTGGTCACGGTGAGCGCAGAGAAGACCGTGGATCTCAAGGCGCTCGAGGAGATCCTTGGCGCCCGGGGGTTGAGCTTCGCGTCCGAGGACCGGCTCGAGCGGCACCTGGGGCTCCAGGCCGGATCGGTCACCATCCTGGGCGTTCTCAACGACCGCCAGGGCAGCGTCGAGGTGATCGTGGACGAAGATCTGTGGAAGTGCACTGCCATCCAGTGCCATCCCATGGTGAACACGAGCACGCTCGCCGTGTCCGTGGACGGCATCAGGCGCTTCCTCGAGCTCACCGGGCACGAGCCCAGGATCATTCGCATCCCGGAGCGCGCATGACAGCACCCGCGGAGAGGCCCTGCGGAGTATTTCCTGGAATTCACTTTTTGCCTGTAGACAAAACCATCGGCAACCCCGTCTTTGCTCACAAAAGCAGCCGGTTTCAAGGGCCGCCGCGGGGAGGCGTGGCGCTCACGGATGCACGGCCGGCCTTGAGGGGAGTGAAGGACGGGAGACTCAGTGATGCCCGGAGGGCTCGGCGGCATGGATGAGCGGACAGGCCAGGCGGCGCGCACGGATGATACGAGCCTGCTGGCGGGCAGGGCGATCGCCGGGGACAGGGAGTCGTTCGGGAAGCTCATGGCCGCCTACCACGGGAGGATATTCGCCATGGTCTACGGCCGGGTCATGTCTCGCATGGATGCCGAGGACATAACGCAAGAGGTCTTCGCAAGCGCGTTCAGGGGCATCGGCACGCTCAGGGACCCTGAGCTGTTCAGGCCCTGGCTGTACCGGATCGCGATCAACGCAGTCAACGATTTCCTGAGGAAAAAGCGCATGCGCTCCATCTTCACCCTGTTCTCGGCCGACCGGGAGGACCGGGAGTACGCAGACCCCAACCCCGAGCCCGACACCATCGAGCGGAGGGAATTCTGGAAGAGGCTGGAGACGTTCTTTTCCAAGCTCCCGACATCGGAGCGCGAGGTGTTCAGGCTTAAGTACCTCGACGGCCTGAGCATCCGGGAGATAGCCGAGGTGCTGTCGAAGAACGAGAGCACGGTCAAGACCCACCTCTACCGCAGCGTGGAGAAGTTCCGCCGCGAAGAGGGCCTTGCCGGGCTCCTCGAGGGGAGTTGCCATGAGTGAGAATTTCGAGCCCGGGTGCGGCACCGATCTGGTGATCCGCTCCCTGGTGGACGAAGACGGCTTGGACGATGTACAGAAGAGGCACTTGGCACAGTGCCCGGCCTGCAAGCGGGAGCGGGAGCTCCTGGCAGGCAGGCTGGATAGGCTGGGATCGCTTGCCGGGCGCTATACACCCAAGCCCCGGAGGCTCCCCGTGCTGCCGGAAGGGCGGGAGGAGAGGGAGAAGGCGACGCTTAAAGGCCTGTTCCTCAACCCAGGGCTCGCCTGGGGCACGGCGGCCGGGTTCGTCCTGGCGGTGCTGGCCGGTGCGTGGATGCTCTCCCATGCCCCCGGCTTGGGCGTGAGCCCGGAGGACCTGGCCCGCGAGGCGGCCAGGGACGAGCTGTTCATGGCCGAGATCAGCGTGCTCGAGGACGACCCGCTGCACGAGGAGTTCCGCCGGATTTTGCCCGAGAGCTCGCCGGTGCTCGGTGACGAGGTCCTCGACTTCATCATCCCTGTCGACGCCCGGGCGGGCGGCGGGGAATCACGAATATGGGAGGTATGAGATGACGGGAAAGAAAGCCCTGATGATCCTTGCCTGCATGATAGCATTCGCATATCCCGCTGCCGCCGGCGCCCGCGGGGACGGCGTTCCCCCGGGCAGGTGGTGGCACATGCCCGAGATCTCGGCCGTCATCGAGCTGAGCCAGGCCGAGAGGGAGGCGCTCGACAAGCTCTTTGTCCAGAACCGCAGGAGCCTCATCGAGACCAGGAACGCCCTGGAGCGGGAGTTCTTCGAGCTGGAAACCCTGCTCGAGGCCAGGGACCTGGACGAACAGGCCGCCAGGGAGCAGTTCAAGAAGATCGAGAGCCAGCGCAGCAGGCTCTCCGCCGAGCGGTTCCAGTATCTCCTGGAGGTGCGCAAGATCCTCGGCCACGAGAGATACGCCAGACTCATGAGCATGGCCAGGGATTTCAACGACAGGAGAGCGCCCGGGCCGCGCGAGCCCATGCCCTAGCACCGTTTCCCCGGGGCACGGCGCGCCGCTCGAGGGAAGGGCCCGGGATGTGGCACGCCGGATGGTGCCCCGGCAACCGACCCGGCGTATCCCGGCGCGGCCACGCTCGAGCAGGGCCGCGTAAACCGCCCGGGGCACGGAGCCTGGGTGTCCCGCTCCGCCAGAGCCAGGACACGAAAAGCCGGGCGGAGCACAGCCCCCGCCCGGCGACGGGGAAACGAAACTTCCGGGATCCTGCCCCTTTTCGCGGGGATCAGGCTGTCAGAGTGAGCTTTTTCAAACCGCATTCTCCCCACGCCTTCCGAATGAGACCATCCGCCTGTTTCCAAGCCCTGGGCCCTGAAACTCCATGGGCCGGTCATGTGTTCCGCCGGCACCACCTCGGGTAACAGCGGACGCCTCACATCAAGGGAAAAAGAAAAATGACAATAGTACCATATGGTTGGTCTTGAGAACCGGACCCCGGGTCGTATCATGAACTGGTACATGGATACGTGTGCTGGGGGGTGAATATGGCAAGGCTCGATGTCCCGCGTCACATGCAGGACCTTCTCATGAGGGCGGGCATCACCATCGACGGGGACAACCCGTGGGATGTCAAGGTTCACCGCCGGGACCTGTTCGAACGGGTCATGCGAGGCGGTCTGCTCGCCTTGGGAGAGTCGTACATGGACGGGTGGTGGGACTGCGAGGCGCTGGATATGCTTTTCGACAGGGCCCTGCGCGCCCGGCTCGACCGGATGCTCAAGGGCAACCTGCAGAGCACCTGGCATGCACTCGCCGCCCGGCTCTTCAATCTCCAGAGCAGGTCGCGGGCTCACGAAGTGGGCTTGAGGCATTACGATCTCGACAGCGAAATGTATCGCGCAATGCTGGATTCCCGGATGACCTACACCTGCGGGTACTGGAGGGGCGCAGAGAACCTCGACCAGGCCCAGGAGGCGAAGCTCGACCTGGTGTGCCGCAAGGTGGGGCTCGAGCCCGGGATGACGGTCCTGGACCTCGGCTGCGGGTGGGGCTCGTTTGCCCGGTATGCGGCCGAGCGCTACGGGGCCCAAGTGACCGGGGTGACCATCTCCCGGCAGCAGGCGGAGCTGGGCAGGGAGCTCTGCAACGGGCTCAAGGTGGACATCCGGCACCAGGACTACCGCGATGTGGAGGGCACCTACGACCGGGTCGTATCCATCGGCATCCTTGAGCACGTAGGATACAAGAACTACCGCACCTACATGAAGGTCGTGGACAGGACCCTCAAGCAGGACGGGGTGGCCTTCTTACACACCATCGGGGGCAACGTGAGCGTCACCATCGGCAACCCCTGGACCACGAAGTACATCTTTCCCAACGGCCAGTTGCCCTCCATCGCCCAGCTGGGCAGGGCCATGGAAGGGCTCATGGTCATGGAAGACTGGCACAACTTCGGCCCGGACTACGACCGCACGCTCATGGCCTGGTACGAGAACTTCGAGAGGCACTGGCCCGAGCTCGCCGGCCGCTATGACGAGCGGTTTCACCGGATGTGGAGGTTCTATCTCCTGAGCTCGGCCGGCGCCTTCAGGTCCCGGTCGATCCAGCTCTGGCAGGTGGTGATGACCAAGCCCGGGACGCCGCAGCCCGAGTGCAGGCTCGTGTAGGAGCGCCGTGTGATCAGCTCCGACGTTATCGTGGTGGGAGGGGGTCCTGCAGGGGCGAGCTGTGCGTGGGCGCTCAGGAAGCAGGGCCGGGAGGTGGTGATCCTGGAGCGGGAGCCCTTTCCCCGCACCAAGTCATGCGCGGGATGGATTACGCCCTCGACCTGCCGTGACCTGGGGTTCGAGCCCGGAGAGTATCCCTTCGGCATGCTCGACCTCAGGCGCATTGAGGTCAACGCGTTCGGCAGGCGGTTCACTCTCCCCACCAGGCAGTACTCCATCCGCAGGAGCGAGTTCGACGCCTGGCTCCTCAAGCGTGCAGGCGTGCCCGTGTATACCCACAAGGCGCGCAGGATCCGCGCCGATGGCCAGGGTTTCGTCATCGACGACGCTTTTCGATGCAATTTCCTGGTTGGCGCGGGAGGCACCTCGTGCCCGGTCTATCAAGCATTTTTCCGCGACAGCAGGCCCAGGCCCAGGGAATCCCTCATCGTAACCCTGCAGCAGGAATTCTCCTGCCCCGACGCCGATATCCAGCCCAGGCTGTGGTTCTTCGAAAAGGGGCTGCCGGGCTATTCATGGTACATGCCCAAGGCCGGCGGTTTCCTGAACGTCGGCATGGGCGGCAAGCAGCACCGGCTCGGGGGAAACGGAAACGGCATCCGGGAGCACTGGAAGCGGTTCGAAAAGAAGCTCAAGGACCTCAAGCTGGTGGACGATCTCGAGTTCCTTCCCCGCAGGTACGCCTACTTCATCCGCAAGGACACCGGCCCCGTGAACCTGGGCAAGGTCTACATCGTGGGCGATGCGGCAGGGCTCGCCACCATCGACCTGGGCGAGGGCATCGGGCCCGCGGTCAGGAGCGGGATCCTGGCCGCCGAATCCATCGTCACCGGCAGGAGCTACTCTCCAGGACCCGTGAGAAGGTTGAGCCTCTGGAGCCTCGTGTTTCCCGGGCGGTAGTACCCGGTGCCGGGGGCTTCGACCGGGAGGGCCGGGCAATGGCCCGGGAAAGCGTCCGGTTTGCCGAAGCCCTGCAGAACGTATCGACTTCGCTCGATAATCCCCGGCTGGATATCCGTTGACCAATGCGGGGATATGGGATACTTTTCCTGATGGAGAATGAAAGAACCTCGAAAACAGCCATGAGGAAAGGAGGGTGCCATGGACTCCAAGACAGAGCTCGAAGCAAAAAAGATCCTGATCAAGCAGAAACACGAGATGCACGAAGAAACGCTCAGGAAGATCATCGAGCAGCTGCAGTACAACCTGGAGCACTACGATACCTTCAACGGGCTGGAGAGCATTTTCGCCCACGTGAAGGCCAACGCCCAGGCTCTTCTCTTCCTGTGCCAGGAGCGCAAGCGCGACCGTGACAAGCGCACGGATCCCTCCCAGCCGGTAACCCCGCTTCCCCCTCCCGGGTCGGATATCAAATAGCCGCTGCAGGGCTCAAAGGCCGTGGGGGCTGCATGCGGGGGAATCGTCGGGGGCATGGCCCGCGGACGTTGCAGGACCGTGCATGCCGGGCGGCAAGGGCAGGGGCACACTGACCGTCGCCGGCTCCAGGCTCCCCATGGGCGGCGGCGAACGCCTTCTTCCCGGGCGGGAGATATGGTGCAGACAGGGGCCGGCCGGTTGCCGGCGCCGTGCGGCGGGAAAGGGCGTGCGCTTTTTCAAACCCTGTTCGAGGACGGCACCAGGTGTAGCAGACAGAGATTCAATGCAGAGAGGAGGTACGAGGCTTGAGAATTGCCCGTGATATGGCCGACCTGGTGGGAGGTACCCCGCTGGTGAGGCTCAACAGGGTCACTGAGGGCTGCGTTGCCGAGGTGGTGGGCAAGCTCGAGTTCTACAACCCGTGCTCGTCGGTCAAGGACCGCATCGGCCTGAGCATGATCAGCGAGGCCGAAAGGCAGGGCCTCGTGAGGCCGGGGACCGTGATCATCGAGCCCACGAGCGGCAACACGGGCATCGGGTTGGCCTTCGTGTGCGCGATCAGGGGCTATCGGCTCATCATCACCATGCCTGAAAGCATGAGCTTGGAGCGCCGCAAGCTCCTGAAGGGCCTTGGCGCCGAGCTCGTGCTCACCCCTGCCTCCGAGGGCATGGCGGGCGCCATTGCCAAGGCCGAGGAGCTTCGCTCCGGGTTCGAGAGCACGTTCATCCCCATGCAGTTCTCCAACCCCGCCAATCCGGCCGTCCACCAGGAAACAACGGCCCGCGAGATCTGGGAAGACACGGACGGCCGCATCGATGTCTTCGTGGCCGGTGTGGGAACCGGGGGCACGCTCACCGGGGTGGGCCGGTTTCTCAAGGAGTGCAAGCCGGGCGTGCGCATCGTGGCGGTCGAGCCGCTGGATTCTCCCGTGCTCTCCGGGGGAGCCCCGGGAAGCCACACAATCCAGGGCATAGGCCCCGGCTTCGTCCCGGATGTGCTCGATCGGAGCGTGATCGACGAGGTGATCACGGTAAGCGGCCAGGACGCGTTTGCCACAGCCAGGAAGTTGATGCGCGAAGAGGGGATCCTCTGCGGCATCTCGTCCGGGGCGAATGCCCACGCCGCCCTCGAGATCGCCCGGAGGCCCGGGAACGAGGGCAGGCTCGTGGTTTTCGTGGTGTGCGACACGGGCGAGCGATACTTGAGCTGCCCGGAATTGTTTCCTGAATGAATGCATGCTCCCGGCCGTGCCGGGAGCGTGTCGAGAGGTGCTTCGATGGGTAACGAGAGGATCAGGGACCTGATGAGCACGGAAAAGACCATCCACCGGGTGGTCAACGAGCTGTGCAGGGAGGAGTCCTACGAGACCGTTTACCAGAAGCCGGCGCAGGACAAGGTCATGCCCTCCATCGAGGCGCTCACCGAGTTCGTGGAGCGCCTGCGCCGGGTGATCTTTCCGGGATATTTCAGCGATTCCGAGATGTCGCTGGAGAGCATGCCCTACATCCTGGGCAACCACCTGGAAAAGGCGGAACGCATCCTTTCCGAGCAGATCAAGAGGGGCTACGGGTTCTCCTGCCAGATCAGCTACTGGCAGGCGTGCGTGGAGAACGAGGAGCGCTCGCGGAGCATCTCGCGCGAGTTCATCGCCTCCGTGCCCCGGATCAGGAAGCTCCTCGCCTCGGACGTGGCCGCCGCCTTCGAGGGCGATCCCGCGGCCCGGAGCGTCGGCGAGGCCATTTTCTCGTATCCCAGCATCGCGGCCATGACAAACTACCGGATCGCTCACGAGCTGCACCGCCTGGGAGTGGAGATCATTCCCCGGATCATCACCGAGATGGCCCATTCCCGCACCGGCATCGACATCCACCCTGGTGCGGTCATCGGCGAGCGGTTCTTCATCGATCACGGCACCGGCACGGTCATCGGTGAGACCTGCGAGATCGGCAACAACGTGCGGCTCTACCAGGGGGTCACCCTGGGAGCGTTGAGCTTCCCCAAGGACGAGTCCGGCAAGCTGGTCAAGGGCATTCCGCGGCACCCCATCGTGGAAGACGACGTGATCATTTACTCCGGGACCACGATCCTTGGCAGGGTGCGCATCGGCAAGGGGTCGGTCATCGGGGGCAACGTGTGGCTCACCAGCGACGTGCCGCCGTACACCCGGGTAACACAGGCCGAGCACGCCCAGTCGGTGGTCATGGTATCGGGAGACGAACGGGAGCGTACCTGAGATGAGGACGGCCTCCGGGGCACTCAGGCGGTTCGAGGCGGCGCTCTGCCTGTTCGTGCTCTGCTGCCTGGCCTCGGCTGCATTCTGCCCGCCCTGCTCTGCGCAGGAGCCGGGCGTGTTCCTGTGGAAGGTCCAGGGTGATGAGGGCTCGCTCTACCTCCTGGGATCGATCCACCTGGCAAGGGATGATGTATTCCCGCTGGATGAGCGCATCGAGCGGGCCTACCGTGCGAGCTCGAAGGTGGTGTTCGAGGTCGACCTGGACGAGGCGGCAGGCTCCGCCGTCCAGAAGGCCTTTGTCGAGCAGGGCATGTGCACCGGGGGCACGACCATCCGCGATCATGTCTCAAGGGATACCTTCAGGCTCCTGAAAAAAAAGGCCCGCACCGCGGGCATCCCGGTTTCCCGGCTCGAGGGCATGAGGCCGTGGCTGTGCGCCCTCATGCTGTCCATGGCCGAGCTGGACCGCCTGGGGTTCCGGCCGGACCTGGGGCTGGACGCATGTCTCACACAGAGGGCCGCGAGCGACGGCAAGGATATGCTCTTTCTCGAGACCGCCCGGTTTCAGATCGAGCTCCTCTCGGGCCTGCCCGGAGACCTCCAGGAAGAGTTGCTCAGGCAGGCGCTCAGGGAGCTCGAGGTGATCGGCTCCCAGGCGGACGCCATGGCGAGCGCCTGGAAGCGGGGTGATGCCGGGGCCCTGGAGGCCATCCTGGGCGTGAGCCTCTCGGAGTACCCGCGGATACGGCAGCGGCTCTTCATTGACCGCAACGAGCAATGGATGCCCCGCCTGGAAGCGCTGCTGGCCAAGGAGGGGGACGTCCTGGTAGTCGTGGGGGCGGGCCATCTCGTGGGCGAAGGAGGCCTCCTGGAGCTGTTTTCCGCCAGGGGCCTGAGCGTCGTTCAGCAATAAGGGCGGCCCGTGACGGTTCGGGCTGCAGACTGATCAGGAGAGGAGGAGATATGAAGATCAAGGCCATCGAGCTCTACCACGTGTCCATCCCCTTGAGGGAGACCTTTTGGCCCACCTGGATTCCCGGATATCCCCAGACCCACAACCGGTTCACCCTCGTCAAGATCGTCACGGACGAGGGCATCACTGGCTACTCGGCCGGCACGGCCATGGGCATCGAGCGCCAGGGGCTGGGAGACCTCATCGGCGGCTACCTCATTGGTGCTGACCCAACCGACATCGACCAGGTCCAGGGCCTGCTCAAGCAGGCAGGCTTTCTCGGCTGGAGGAACTTCTGGATCGAGCCCGCCTGCTGGGACATCATCGGCAAGAAGGAAGGCAAGCCCGTCTACGAGCTCCTGGGCGGGAGCGCCCGGCCCATAGACGTGTACCTCTCGACCGGCGAGATGCACGACCCGAACAGGCGCGTGGACGAGCTCCTTGCCATGAGGGAGCGCGGGTTCAAGACCGCCAAGCTCAGAGTCAAGAACGTCTCGCTCGCGGAAGACATCCGGCACATCGAGGTGGTGCGCAAGGGCGTCGGCGACGCCATGGCCCTGGGCGTGGACGCGAACCAGGGCTGGCTGGTGACCATCGTGGACAAGGTGCCGGCGTGGGACCTGGCCCGGGCCCGGGACTTCGCGGCAGCCTGCTGGGACAACCAGTTCGACTGGCTCGAGGAGCCGCTCGACTCGCGCGACTACGACGGCAACGCCGCGCTCAAGAAGTATTCGAAGGTCAAGATCTCGGGCGCCG
>JBASVF010000305.1:0-4906 GCA_049275795.1 Desulfomonilia bacterium | reverse complement strand
GCCCAAGATCAGGTTTGCCGGCAAGCTGGCCTCGCTCTGTCCGGGCGATCTCAAAAAGGTGGTGCTCTGCGCCACGGGCGGTGATGCGTGTGCGTGCGCGATCAAGCTTGCCCGGGGCGCAACCGGCAGGAACGACGTGATAACCATGGGCAAGGGATACCACGGCCACGAGGGCTTCAGCCTCTCAGCCAACGGCAAGGACTACTACAAGGAGCTGTTCCTGCCGCTGATGCCGGGATTTCACATCGCTCCCTTCAACGATCTCGAGGCGGTGGAAAGACTCGCCTCGGAACGCACCGCAGCCATCCTGCTCGAGCCGGTGCAGGGTGAGGGAGGCATTCACGTAGCCAAACCCGAGTTCGTCGAGGGGCTGAGGAGGATCTGCGACGAGAAAGGCATCATGCTCATCTTCGACGAGGTCCAGACCGGGTTCGGCCGCACGGGCAGGATGTGGTGTGCCGAGCACTACAGCGTCGTTCCGGATATCATGTTCACCGCCAAGTCCATTGCCGGCGGAGTCTATGTAAACGCTGCTACGATCTACCGGGACATCCCGGAACTGACCGGCTATGTCGAGAAGAACCCGTTCTTCCACACCTCCCACTCCGGGGGCACGGACCTTGGCTGCCTCGTCTCGTCCGCCGTGCTCGACTACCTGGTGGAGAACCGCATCCCGGAGCATGCCGCGGCCATGGGCAGGCGGTTCAAGGAAGGGCTCGTGGAGATCTGGAAGAAGAATACCAATGCAATCAAGGAGGTGAGAGGGCTCGGCCTCATGATCGGCATCGAGTACAAGTACGAGTTTCTCGGGGCACTGATGGCGGAATGCCTCGCGCGGCAGGGCGTGTGGGCCGCGTACTCCGGCAACGCCCCCCAGGTGATGAGGTTCCAGATACCCATCACCGCATCGGAGGACGAGATCGAAGAACTCCTCACGCGCATACGGGCTGCCGTTGACGCCATGAAAGGTTACCTGCTCCTTCTCCTCCCCCTTGCGAAGATCCCTCTGGCCAGGAAGATCCTCGACAACCTGAAGGTGCAGATCACGGCATTCAACCTCGTGCGCGACATAGAGGAATTCTTTCTGAAATGCGCCCAGGCGGCGGGAAGGAGGAGCGCACGATGAAAGGCACGGCGAAAATGCGGAAAAAAGGCGTTCCGGACCTCTTTGCGTCGGCCGAGGAGGTTTTCTCGAAGGCATACGTGGATGAGCTCAAGGGAAGGGGACACGGCTTCCTGGAATCGGGCCGCGACGGCCCATATGTCTACGACGAGCAGGGAAAACGTTACCTCGATTGCTTCACCTCTGCCGGGACGTACAATCTAGGCAGGCGGAATCCGGCCATTGTCGCCCGGCTCAAGAAGGCGATCCCGGAAACCGACCAGGGCAACTTCGTAATGCTCTCGGAAGAAAAGGCGCTGCTGGCCAGGAGGATAGCCGACTTCGTGCCCGGGAGCCTGAGCTGCGTGCTCTTCGGGGCGACCAGGGGCGAGTGCATGGATGCGGCGTGCAAGCTGGCACGCGGTTTCACGCAGCGTCCTGGGCTGGTTACCGTGGACGGCGGCAGTTACGGGGAGACCGGGTTTGCGCTGAGCCTCTCCGAGAGGAAGGGCAAGGAGCAGTTCGGGGAGCTGATCCCGGGCATCACCGTGGTGCCCTTCGGGGACGAGGAGGCTCTCCGCTCGGCAATCAATGGGACTACGGCGGCTTTCGTCATGGAGCCCATCCAGGCCGAGAACGGCTGCCGAGAGGCCGGCAGGGAGTACTTCGCTCTGGCGCGTTCCCTGTGCGACCGGCACGGGGCCAAGCTCGTCTTCGACGAGACCCAGAGTGGATTCGGCAGGACCGGCAGCAGGTTTTTCTTCGAGCAGACCGGTGTGGAGCCGGATATCCTCATCCTGGGGGAGGCCATAACGAGCGGCGTCTTCCCGATGACCACCCTGGTGTTCACACCCGAGCTCAAGGCATTCTTCGATGTCCATCCCCTCATACACCTATGCACCTTCGGAGGACACGACCTGGGATGCAGGGCGGCCCTTGCGGCCCTGGACGAGTACGATAGGCAGTCCCCCTGGGACATGGCCCGGGAAACCGGGGAGAGGCTCCTCCAGGAGCTCTCGAAGCTCGCGGGTGGAAAATCCCCCTTGAGGTCGGTTACGGGCAGGGGTCTCCTCATCTCCCTGAAGCTCCGCTCAGAAAAGGCCGCCCGGGCCTTCATTGCTGGGGCTCGGGACAACGGTCTCTTCGTGAGCTCCGGGACGGTAGACCACTCCTGTATCGTGCTCAGGCCAAGCCTGCTGATCGGCGATCCTGAGGTTTCCCTGATCGTTGATGCGGTAGGCAAAACCCTTGAGTCGCTTTAGAGGGCAGGGACGGTGATGCGGGTGGTGAGGCGGGCTCCCGGTCGGAGGCGGAAGGCTCCTGCCGGAACGGCTCCGCTCAATGGGTTTCCCATGGAACGGGCCCGGAACCTGCAGGCAGCCGGGATCGCCTCGCCCGCTCAGATCGAGGTCTCTGGGGCAGGCTGGGAAACGGGGCATGTCCGGGGACCGTCGTTCTTTTCCCGGAAGGGGCTTGGGTGCACAAAATATTTAAGGTATCAAGGCCCCTTTTCCGATAATTCAACAAAGAACGTCTTGTTCTCCAGGGAGGAGTTCGATGACTGAAAAGAGGCGGATGGGCGAGATTCTGGTGGAGCTTGGCCTGATTGACGAGCACCGGCTCAGGCATGCATTGGATATTTCTCGCAAGGAACACCGGAAGCTCGGCGATACCCTCATACGGCTTGCCTACCTCAGCGAGGACCAGGTCCTGGGAATCCTCAAGAACCTTACCGAAGTGCCAACGATCGACATGAAGAGGGACGTGATCGGCAAGGTCCCGCAGACCCTGCTGCCCCCGGAGAGGATGAGGGAACTCATGGTCATCCCCCTCGACATCAAGGATACGTCGGTCATTGTGGCCTTTGCCGATCCCCTGAACTACATGACCGTCGAAAAGGTCAAGTTTCTCCTGAACCGTGACGTGACCCCGGTCCTGGCATCGGAGGCCCAGGTCCAGGATATCCTGGATTACCTGGACAAGGCGGGATACGGCAAGAAGCCCCTGGAGCTGTCTTCGGTCAGGAGGAGCGTCTCTTCCATAACCATCGGGGAGATGAGCCCCGAGAACATTCTCAAGCTGCTCGACGACCCGGAGATCACCGATCTCCACATCTCCGTGGGTGCGGCCCCGGCCTACCGCAAGAGGGGGGTGTTCAAACGCTCCCGCATGCCCATTGTCACTCCCGGGATCATGGACGATTTCCTCAGAGACGTCTTGAAGGACGGGGAGCGCCGGGAGCTGGAAGAAAAGAAGGAAGTCGAGTTCACCTACCAGAAGCCCGGGATCGGGAGATACCGCATGAACCTGTACTCACAGAAGGGCGGTGAGATCACGCTCGCGGCCAAGAGGCTGATCGAGGACATCCCGTCCCTGGCGTCGCTGGGGCTGCCCGACTCCCTGACCGCGCAGCTCGACCGGAAAGGGCTGCTCGTGGTAAGCTCGGCCCGGGGGCATGGCAAGGACACCACCATCGCCGCCCTGGTCGATCATATCAACTCCACGCGGTCCTGCAACATCATCACCTTCGAGGACCCCATAGAGTACGTGCATCACCACAAGTCGTCCAATGTCAACCAGCGCGAGCTGGGCAAGGACACGAGCCGGAACTATGCCGAGATCTTCGACCGTGTCAACAATCACGACCCGGACGTGCTGGTGATATCCGACATCAAGGATGCCCTCATGGTCGAGACAGCGGTGCTGGCTGCCCAGAAGGGGATCCTCGTGATCGTGGGAATCAACGCCATCGACGTGTTCAGCGCTATCGAGCAGCTCATCTCCACCCTCTCGGACGATTACATGAAGGCGCTGTTCTCCAGGTCGCTCCTCGCCGCATTCGCGCAGCGCCTCATCTGGTCCGAGAGTTCCAGGAAGAGGGTGCTCATCTGGGAGCATCTCCTGGGGACTCCGAGGATCCAGAAGTACATCCGGGACGACAAGACCTATTACATCAAGGGCCAGGCCGTATCGCTCAAGGGTGAGTATTTCCCGATCGAAGAGAGTCTGGCAAGAGCGGTCAAGAACGGGCTGCTCACCGGGGACACGATCCTGGCCGAACCCTGGATCAACCAGGACGTGCTGAGGATCTATCTCGAGCGCTGACCCCGGGCCGCCCGTGATGTTCTTTAACCCGCCCGGGGTGCGGTCTTGCCTCGATCGGTAAGCCCGGATACCCTGAAGTTCCGCCGTTCGGAAACCGGCCCTCGTGAGCTCAGAAACGAGGGCTCATTCATTTCATATTTTGCTTGATTCTGGATTTTTAATAGTGTATTAAATGAATCGTGATTCAGAACAATTCTCTGAATTCATAACTAAAAACCTTCGAGGAGTGTGCGATGAGCAGATTTAAGACCTTTGTTTTCGTTGCCATTATGTTATTCGCGGTTTCCAGTGTTGCTATGGCCACCGACGGTGTGGCGGCGGGATACGTAGACTGGGCAAAGATCATCTTCGTAGCGGCGTCTCTCCTGGCAGCGGGACTCTGCATGGGTCTTGGCGCAATCGGTGCCGGCGCCGGCATGGGTAACGCGACCTCCGGGGCAACCGAGGCCGTGGGGCGCAACCCCAATGCTCAGGGAAAAATCATGCTCACCCTGATGGTCGGTCTCGCCATGACCGAGTCCATTGCAATCTATGCGCTTGTCGTGACCCTCATCATTCTCTACGCAAACCCGTTCAAGGCCATTATTCTGGGCTAGGGGAAAGCGGAATCGATGATTGCCAGGCAGCCGACCGCCAGCAGGCCCGGGTTTTCCCTTGTGGACCGGACCTGCGAAGGGAATCCGGCTGGAATGACTGGGG
>JBASVF010000304.1:0-7975 GCA_049275795.1 Desulfomonilia bacterium | reverse complement strand
CCCTGATCCTGCTGATGCGCAGGACACTCCATGCTGGTGCCAACACGTCGATCATGCTCTCATCGGCGTGCATCGCCCTGCTCATCCTGCCGTACCTGATCCGCATGACCCAGGTGGCCCTGGAGAGCCTGCCGGAGAGCACCCGGCTGCTGGGGCCGTCGCTGGGGTATACGCGCTGGCAGAATATCTGGCATGTTCTATTGCCTGCATCGAGCACCGCGATCTTGAGCGGCATCATCCTGTCCATCGGCCGGGCCGCTGAAGACACCGCCGTGATCATGCTCACCGGGGTCGTTGCCAATGCGGGCATCCCCAGGTCATTGTCCGATAAGTTCGAGGCCCTGCCATTCAGCATTTTTTATCTGACCTCCGAGCACAGAGACGAGCTGGAGCTGCAGAGGGCATTCGGAAGCGCGCTGGTGCTCCTGGCCCTGACCGCCACGCTCTTTTTCATCTCATACTGCATCCAGAGAAGACTCAAACGCCGATGGACGATGGGAGAGTGAACATGCAGGCGCCGGCCATATCTGTGACAAACCTGAGCGTCGCTTTTTTCGGCAGGACGGTCCTGGACGGCATAACCACGGATGTGCCGGGCAACTCGATCACCATGATCATCGGCCCGTCGGGCTCCGGCAAGACCACGCTGCTGAGGGCCGTAAACCGTCTCAACGAGGAATTTGCCGGCTGCTCGAGTTCCGGGGCCGTACGGATCGAGATCTCGGGCAGGATGGTGGACATCTATTCCGAGCTGCCCCTGAGCAGACTCAGGCGCGTGGCCGGCATGGTGTTCCAGTCGCCCAACGTGTTCCCGTTCTCCATCCGAAAGAACCTGCTCGCGCCCTTGAAGGTCATGCATTCCTTGAGCCGCTCCGGGCGGCATGAACGCATGGAACAGGCGCTCAGGGAAGCCGAGCTCTGGGACGAGGTTTGCGACCGGCTGGACGACAGTGCGCTCACGCTCTCGGGCGGGCAGCAGCAACGCCTGTGCCTGGCAAGGGCCCTGGCGCTCTCCCCCAGGATATTGCTGCTGGACGAACCCACTGCGTCCCTCGACGTGCGCTCCGCGGCCAGGATCGAAGAATTGCTGATGAAGCTCAAGGAGCGCTACACCATCCTGGCCGTATCCCACAGCATCCGGCAGGTGAAGCGCATCGCGGACAGGGCCGTCATCCTCTCGGCCGGACGGATGGTAAAAACCCTCGAACGCAGCGAGCTCGAAACCCCGGGCCTGTTGGAAGGGCTCGTGGAAGAGATCTTCTGAATGATTCGCGATCGACGATCTCCCAGGTCCCGGCAACCTGGTTCCATTTCCTGAACAAAGTATTCGAGCAATTCCGAACATGCCGTGTGCATACCGGTTATGCCCCTGATCACACATCCTGTTTCTGCATATCCAAGGCAGGGTCATCCCCGCCCCCCGCACCACCAGACCCCGGTCTCAGGCCGCCGGTGCCGGCTCGGCTGATGAATGCTTACACGAGTGTGCGTATAAACAGGCACATATCGGCCAAACAGTGTTTACTCCCTCAGGTGAATCATCTATGATGCTTGTTATTCCCATGATGCGCTCCTGGGCCGCGGTTCCCGGGGCGGAATGAAAGGAGACAGAGAGCATGCCAGGACCGAACAGAAACAACCCTTACAGCTTTGACGAGTTCCTCGCGTGGCGCGCCGCTGTGGACTACTACCGCGACGATCCGTTCTTCCGGAAGGTTCTCAGGCATTTCTGCGGGGGCGAGTGGGAGGGTATAGACCAGGAGCTTACGCGGATGTCGGCAAAGGTCTCCTACCGGTGGCGCGACTTTGCCGAGAAGATTTCCCGGCCCGAGCACCGTCCGTACATCATGCACTACGACGGTCACAACCACCGCATCGACCGGATCGTGAGGCCTCTGGAGACCGAGATCATGGAGCGCGAGGTTTTCTCGGAAGCGCTCTTCTCCGAGAAGACCTCGCCCTGGCTCAGGCTGGCCAAGATGTACCTGATCTACCAGAACGGCGAGGCCTGCATTGCCTGCCCGCTCACCTGCACCGAGGGGCTGGTGGCCCTGCTGGAGAAGTATGCGGACACCCCGGAGACCAGGCGGATCCTCGAGCACTGCAAGGAGGGCATCGACGGCGAGTTCGCCATCGGGGCCCAGTATCTCTCCGAGATCCAGGGTGGCTCGGATGTGCCTGCCAACGTGCTGGATGCCGTCCAGGAGGGAGGTCAGTGGCGGCTCTACGGCACGAAGTTCTTCTGCTCGGCCACCCACGCGGACTACGCGGTGGTCACGGCAAAGCCTGCGGGGTCGGACAAGGTCGCCCTGTTCGTGGTGCCCTCATGGCTCGAGGGCAACAAGGAAAAGGAGATCCGCAACGGCTATACCATCGACCGCATCAAGTGGAAGATGGGCACCTCCGAGCTCACCACGGCGGAGATTACCTTCAACGGGGCTGTGGCCTACCCGGTGGGGCCGCTGGACCGGGGGGTGGCCAATGTGGTGGGCATCGTGCTCACCTATTCCCGGCTCACCGTGGGACTGTCCGCTGCCGCATTCATGGCCCGGGCGGTGAGAGAGGCCAGGACCTACGCCTCATTCCGCGAGGCATTCGGATTGAGGATCGGGCAGTTCCCCCTGCTGGAGTACCAGCTCAGGACCATGGAGCTCTACTCGAAGCGCACCGTGTGCGCCGCCTTCAGGCTCTACCGTGATTTCCTCGCCCTTCCCGGCGGGCTCAGGGGCGGGCTGGCCACCGACGAGGATCTCGATACGAGGAAAAAGCGCTTCGAGGTCCGGGAGCTCATCATGCTCCA
Organism: Desulfomonilia bacterium; assembly: GCA_049275795.1. Lineage (GTDB taxonomy): Bacteria > Desulfobacterota > Desulfomonilia > UBA1062 > UBA1062 > Phosphitivorax. The sequence continues at coordinate 5,175 of JBASVF010000304.1, read as the reverse complement.
GAAGATCACCGCATCCTGGGACTGCACGGACGTCATCCGCCAGGCCATGTCCGTGTTCGGCGGCCACGGGGTCATGGAGGACTTCTCGTCGCTGCCCCGGCTCTTCCGCGATGCGGCCATCAACGAGCTCTGGGAGGGCCCGAGGAACGTCCTGCTCACCCAGATGCACCGCGACTTCCAGCGAGTGGTCGGATGGTACCGCCCCGCGGAGTTCGTCCGGCGTATCCTCGCCGGAGCCGACGAGAGCAGGATCTCGGAGCTCGGTGCGGAGATGGAAGAGCTCATCGGGTACCAGAGCCTGTTTGCCATGGACGAGAAGACCCTGGATGTGTGCAGGCGCTGGGACAACTTCTGCCAGGAGCTCTTCCACGCCTACCAGGACTGCGCGCTCGCAGAGGTCGAGTCGGGCGTTAAGGACAGGGAAGGGGCTTCATTCGCGCGGTGAAGCCCGCGAGAGCGTCCCGCCTCGCCGTGACGGCAACATCCGCCTTCGTTGCGCCGTGAGCCAGCAGCTGGGATCCGGCCGTCTCGGCGATCGACTCTGCAAGGCGTGCGGCTCCAGGCGCAGGAGTTCGTTGAAGGATAGGGGGATCGTGTGAATGTATGTCTGAGTTGCCGAAAACTACAGGGTTGTAAGATGGTGCCGGGAACAGGACTTGAACCTGCACGAGCCTGCGCCCACCAGAACCTGAATCTGGCGCGTCTGCCAATTCCGCCATCCCGGCACGCTGCACTTGAAAAGATCAGGTAGATTCCATATATAGTTTTGCACTTTTCAAATGTCAAGAAGGATGTACGTCCATGGAAGTGATACGAAACAACGAGATGGTCGACCCGGCCAAGCTTGTCAGGCCCGTGGTCACCATAGGCAACTTTGACGGGTGTCACATCGGCCACCAGGAGATATTCAGGCGGGTCAGGAGGCATGCGGCCCGGCTGGGCGGGGTCTCCGTGGTCTACACCTTCGATCCCCATCCGGCCTCGGTGATCAAGGGAGTCACTCCCCAGCTCATCTTTACCCTGGAGGAAAAGACCGAGGCCATCCGCTGCCTCGGGATGGACTTTCTCGTGATCGTGCCCTTTACCCGCGACTTCGCAGACACAGACCCGGAGAAGTTCGTCGACGAGATCATCCTTGGCAGGATCGGGGCTGAAGGGGTCGTGGTGGGCCACGACTTCGTGTTCGGCCGGAAGGCCTTGGGAGACATCCCCTTCCTGCAGCGTATGGGGAAGGAGAAGGGGTTTTTCGTGGAGCGTGTGGAGCCGGTAAGGTTCGAGGGCACGGTGGTCTCCAGCAGCTGCATCCGCAAGATGATCCTCTCTGGCGACGTGGCCGGAGCGGCGCGGATCATGAAGTTCCCCTTCCGCATCCACGGCCCCGTGGTGCATGGCAAGGCCCGCGGCAGGAGCCTCGGCTTCCCCACGGCCAACGTGGTGGCCGACAAGGAGCTCATCCCCGCTTACGGGGTCTATGCCGTGTATCTGCACATGGGCGAAAACCAGTGGGAAGGGGTGGCCAACGTCGGCAACAACCCCACCTTCGGCGACACCGGCACCTCTATCGAGGCCTTTCTCTTCGACTTCGACGGTGATCTCTATGGCCACGAGGTCACCGTGGAATTCGTCGAGTACATCCGGGGCGAGATAAAGTTCGCCGACAGGCAGTATCTCATCGAGCAGATCGGTGCCGACTGCAGGACCGCCCGGGAGATCCTGGCCGCGAGGAAGGCGCATGAAGCTGTTCGCCATTGCTGATCTCCACCTCTCGTTCGCGGTGAACAAGCCCATGGACGTCTTCGGCCAGGCCTGGGAGAACCATCCGGAAAAGATCAGGCGGGAGTGGCTCGAGACCGTGGGGCAGGAGGACGTGGTGCTCATCCCCGGAGACATATCCTGGGCCATGCGGCTGTCCGAGGCTCAGCCCGATTTCGCCTTCCTTCAAGAGCTGCCCGGCACCAAGGTCATCATCCGGGGGAACCACGACTACTGGTTCTCGAGCTTGAGCAAGGTCCGCAAGGCCCTCCCTCCCTCGGTGATTCCCCTGCAGCACAACTCGGTGGTGCTCGGCGGCACGGGCATTGCCGGCACCAGGCTGTGGATCGACCCGACCCTGAAGCTCGAGCAGTCCACCGAAGACGACGAGAGGATCTGGGAGCGGGAGCTCCCGAGGCTGAGGCTCGCGCTCGAGTCGTTGCCCGAGGGACTTCAGAAGAGGATCCTCATGACCCACTTCCCCCCCATATCGCTCGACGGCAGGGAAGGCGCCGCGGTGGAGGTGGCGCGGGAATACGGGTGCGACATCTGGGTGTTCGGGCACATGCACCTGGGAAGCCTCGACTATGCCCGGTTCAACCGCACCTCGGACGGGATTCGCTTCGAGTTCGTCTCGGCCGATTACCTCGACTTCAGGCCCAGGTTTCTCATCGAAATGTAAAAGTTGTTTTTTGCGGTTGTGCTCCGGTTCATTCTATAAGTATATAAGTATAACAATATTACATGTTCTCATTTACCTGTATATCCATGAATGAAAAGAGGCGGCGTACACCATGGCGAAAGAGCCCAGGCTGAAAGGCTTGTCCCGGATCGAGAAATCGCCGGACATCCCCACCCTGGTGATGAACCAGATCATCGACCTCATCGCCCGGGGCGAGCTCAAGATCGGGGAAAAGCTGCCCTCCGAGCAGGAGATGACCCGGCTTTTCGGCATCAGCCGGATCTCCCTGCGCGAGGCCATGAAGCTGCTGGAGGCCAAGGGGTACATCGAATCCAGGAGCCGCAAGGGCAAGTACGTGAGGTCACTGACCGAGAACCTCAAGTCCCCCATCGAGGACCTCATCTCCGTGAACCACGACAAGATCTGGGAACTGCTGGCCGTCAGGAGGCTCATCGACTCAGAGGCCGCGTACCTGGCCGCCTGCAATGTGTCCAAGGAGCAGAAAAAGCGCTTCAGACAAATCATTGAGAGTCTCGGCGAGATCGGGGTGGAAAACGTCCTGAGCTCCAAGGAGGGCGGCAAGCTCTACTCCGATTTCTTCGACATCCTGGCCGATTCCACGAAGAACACCATCTTCGTACACCTGAGGGAGACCATCGCCCACGTGCTCAAGGGCGCCTTTCCCTACAGCCGCAAGAAGCTCGCCCGGGTGAGCGGGGCCTCCAGCGACATCGTGACTCAGCTCTTCAGGATATACGAGGCGATCGAGCAACGCGACGCCGAGGCGGCAAAGCAACTCACCATCGAGCATATCGACTACGTGGAGCGATCCTTGAGGAGGGAGCTCGAGAGCCAGGGGTGATGCCTCCCCGCCCGGCACGGCCTCACGGAGCGTCCGGCCAGCTGATGAGCGTGGATATCTCGTCCCAGTTCCTTACCTTCAGGAAGGGGTGATCCTCCCGGTTCCAGGGCTGCTCGTACACGATGGGCGTTATGCCTTCCGGTGCGAGCAGGCGGCAGGTATCCACCCTGTCCTCGATGAAGTACCTGATTCCCTCTTCTTTCAGCACCTCGAGCTTGGCCGTGTTCTCACCCGTGGCCACGACCCTGAGTCTTTCCGGGTCGATTCCGGGGGCGTTGAGCTCGAACCAGCGCTCGATCGGCTCCCCGATGGGCCGTGCCGTGACCAGGAGCACGGGCGAGAGTCCTGCCATCCGGGTCAGCACGTCTATGGCGCCCGAGTTGGGCTTCAGCCCGATCTCGTGAGGCCGGTGGGTGAGCACGTCTATGATTTCCCGGGCATGCTCCCGCTCGATGTCGATCACCTTCAGGAAGTCGTAGTCGGTGATGTCCTCGTATTCGAAGCTTGCCTGGTAGTTCTTCTTCGCCAGCTCCACGAACAGCCGGAAGGTGTCCGCGATGACGCCGTCGAAGTCGAAGGCGATTTCATGGGCAGGAATCCTGGTCATGGGCGCTCCTCGCATTTCGTCGTCAGCCTTTCATACATTATATCCATTACGGGCTGTGTACCACACCCAGGCGACTTAGGGAACCTCCCGGCCCGGAAATTTCTCATCGACTGAAATTCACGCCGGGAAAACACCGGCACACGGCCGTTCAAGGGCAGTAAAAACCCATTGACAAGTGGCAAAGATACAGGATATCGAAGATGCATTCACAGGCACGTAGCTCAGGGGGAGAGCACCACCTTGACGCGGTGGGGGTCCAGGGTTCAAATCCCTGCGTGCCTACCATTTTTTTCATGGAGAACATATGTCCCAGCGAACCGTGACCGTGGACGGCAAGAGCGTTTCCACGGACGCAGCAGTCATCGGAGACCTCATTCGAGACAAGCGCGCCGTGGCAGCGAGGGTGAACGGCGTACTGGCCGATCTGAGCACCCCCCTTGCCGAGGGCCAGGAAATCCAGACCGTGACCGCGGACTCAGAGGAGGGTATACACATCATCCGTCACTCCGCGGCTCATGTCATGGCCGAGGCGGTCAAGCAGCTGTTCCCCGATGCCAAACCCACCATCGGGCCCGCGACCGAGGACGGTTTCTACTACGACTTCGACCGGGACGGGAGTTTCACGCCCGATGATCTCGAGAAGATCGAGAAAAAGATGGAAGAGATCATCAAGGCCGATCTCCCCTTCTCCCGCAGGGAGATGTGCCGCGAGGAGGCCGTGGACTTCTTCCAAGACCTCGGCGAGCCCTACAAGGTCGAGATCATCCACGACATGGACGGGGGTGTCTCCGAGGTGTCGCTCTACCAGCAGGGATCGTTCGTGGACCTATGCCGGGGGCCGCACGTGCCGTCGACCGGGTACATCAAGGCCTTCAAGCTCCTGTCCATAGCCGGCGCCTACTGGCGTGGAGACGAGAAGAACCGTATGCTCCAGCGCATCTACGGCACGGCCTTCGGCTCGCCCAAGGAGCTCAAGGCATACCTCGACTTCCTCGAGGAGGCCAAGAAGCGCGACCACCGCAAGCTCGGCAGGGAGCTTGAGCTGTTCATGTTCGCCGACGATGTCGGCCCGGGGCTCGTGATCTACATGCCCAAGGGCGGCAGGCTGAGGAGTCTCATCGAGGAATTCGAGAAAAAGCTCCATTTCCGCAGAGGCTACGACATCGTCTACGGCCCGAGCATCCTCAGGGGCAGGCTCTGGGAGATCTCCGGGCACATGGACAACTACAAGGACAACATGTACTTCACCGAGCTCGACAGCCAGCTCTACGG
>JBASVF010000303.1:0-9815 GCA_049275795.1 Desulfomonilia bacterium | reverse complement strand
GACTTGACCTGGGCCGAGGCCACGTCCATTTCGTAGCGGATGCCGTTGAGGCCGCCGCCCCGGACCGCCAGGGGCAGGTACCTGCCCTCGCGGGCCAGGAACGTTGCCCCCATCTTCCGCAGGGGCTCGATCACCCGGGCCATGGGCCTCCGTACCAGCGAGCGGTCGCCGGTAAGGATCGTGACCCCGGGTATGCCTGCGCATAAACCGCTCAGCAGCCTGGCCGTGGTGCCGGAGTTGCCCGCGTCGATCACGCTCGAGGGCTCCCGGAGGAGGCCTCCGGCCACGCGCCAGGCATCGCCTTCTCTCTCGATCCGGGCGCCGAGCGCCTTCAGGGCCGTTCTCGTGCTCTGGACATCGAGCGACTCCAGCGCCCCGCGGACGATCGTGGCACCCTGGGCCAGGGCCCCGAGCATGAAGGCCCGGTGCGAGATCGACTTGTCGCCCGGAAGCATGAACTCACCGGTTATCTTCATAGAGGGCCTTTCTGATGGAAGAGTAGGTGCGCAGCTTCTCCTGGAGCCCGCGGGCGTCGCTGTGGGCGATAAGGCTCTTCATGTTCTCGATCTCGCGCAGGTAGTCTTCGAGAAGCTCAAGCAAAATCTCCCGGTTGTCGAGGAAGATGTCCCTCCACATGACCGGGTCTGACTGGGCGATGCGCGTGAAGTCGCGAAAACCCGCCCCGAGCAGGTCGCGGTGGATGTGCAGGTCGGATGCAAGGGACATGGAGGTGAAGCTCAGGAGGTGGGGCATGTGCGATATGACCGCCATGAGCCGGTCGTGCTCGGCCGGATTCATGATCACGACCCGTGAGCCGCACGCCTCCCAGAGTTCGGTGGCCCGTCTGATGCAGTCCGGCCGCGAGCTCTCACCCGGAGTGACGATGCACACCCTGTCTTTGAAGAGGTCGGCCTGGCTCGCCCGGTAGCCGGAGTTTTCCTTGCCCGCTATGGGATGGGTCCCCGCAAAGCAGGGCCAGAAGCTCTCGATCTCGCGGACGATGCGAGCCTTGGTTGATCCGGTGTCCATGACGAGCGTGCCGGGATCCAGCACGCGGGAGAGTTGCCGGGCGGTATCCGTTATGCTCATCACGGGCAGCGCGATCACCACGGCCTCATTGCCCCGGGCATGCTCGAGACCGTCTCCCCCGCGGGAGATCACGCCGTCTTCAAGGGCTGCTTCGACGACCTCCCGGTCGCGGTCTATGCCGGTTATCTCGGCCCGGCCCTTCAGGGCCCTGGCAAAGGAGGCGCCGATGAGCCCGAGACCGATCACCGCGATCTTCATAACACCTCTTTCAGGGCCGCGATAAAGGCCTCGTTCTCCTGGGGCAGGCCCACGCTCACCCGCAGGTAGTCCGCAAGACCGAAGCTGGTCATGGCACGGGTGATGATGCCCCGTCTCAGCAGGTCTTCGTAGACCCGGAGGCAGTCTTTGCCGATTCTCATGAGTACGAAGTTGGTCTGCGAAGGCACGCACTCGATGTCCAGCGCTTTAGCCTCGGAGCAGAGGTAGTCGAGCCCCTGCCAGGTAAGCTCGAGCGTCTTCCTGAGGAAGGCATCGTCCTTGAGGGCCGCGGCCCCCGCCCGGATTGCTAGAGAGTTCATGTTGAAGGGCGGCTTGATTCGTGCGAGCGATGAGATCACGTGCTCGCCTGCCACGCACAGCCCCACCCGCAGGCCGGCGAGCCCGTGGGACTTCGAGAGCGTGTGCACGGTCGCGAGGTTTTCGCGGGAGCCCACGAGACCCACACCGCTCAGGAAATCCTCCTGCCGGACAAAGGACGCATAGGCTTCGTCGAGCACCAGCAGCGTCTCGGCAGGGATCCCCGAGACCAGCCGTTCGACCTCGCTCCTGCTCAGGCAGGTTCCCGTGGGGTTGTTGGGGTTTGCCAGGAACACGATCGCGGTGTTGCCGGAGGTTTTCCTCAGGATGTCGTCCACGTCGATGGAAAAGCCCTTCATGGCGCTGGGGACCACCCGGGCCCCGCAGACCAGCGATGCGATGCGGTAGTAGCTGAAGGTGAGCCCGGGCACGATCACCTCGGCCCCCGGCGTGAGGAACGCCCTGCACAGGAGGTCGAGGATCTCGTCGGAGCCGTTGCCTGCAATGACCTGCCTTGGGTCGCACCCGAAGAAGGACGCGGCCGCCTCCCTGAGCTCGGTGGCATCCGGGTCGGGGTAGAGGTGCATGCTGGTGAGGGCGGACTCCATGGCCGCTACCGCCATGGGGCTCGGTCCCAGGGGATTTTCGTTGGAGGCGAGCTTGATGGGGTCCTTGATCCCGTAGCGTCTGGCGATGGAGTCCTTGGAGGTGCCCGGAACGTATGCAGGGATCTCGTGGATCCATGGGGCGCATCTGGGCTTGTTCACGAAAGCCTTCTCCCTTCAGGGTATGACCCGAGCATGATGATGTCAGTGGTGTGGTGCGAGAGCTCTTCCATGGCCCTCTCCACGTTCTTATCTTCGAGGCCGCCCTGGAAATCGATGAAGAAGATGTACTCCCAGGGGTTTTGCTTCGACGGCCGCGACTCGATCTTGGTGAGGTTTATCCCCTTGTCGGCGAAGACGCCCAAAGCCCTGTGGAGGGAGCCGGGGTGGTTTTTCAGGGTGATGATGATCGAGGTTTTCGCATTCTCGCCGGCGGCCGTCATGACGGGCGAGATCACCCAGAAGCGGGTGAGGTTGCCCGAGGCGTCGTTGATATTCTCGGCAATGACGTTCAGGCCGTAGATCCGGGCCGTAAGAGCCGAGGCCACGGCGGCGCCGTGCTCGTCGGAGCGTGCGGCCACGGCTGCCTCCGAGGTGCTCGGGGTCTCCCGGATCTCGGCGGAGGGCAGGTTGTGAGCGAGCCATTTCCTGCACTGGGCGAGGGCCTGCGGGTGGGAGTAGACGACCCGGACGTTTTCCCTGGCGCTCAAGGAGAGCAGACAGTTGCGGATCGGGAGCATGATCTCCCGGTTGACGAAGAGCCGGGAAGTGGCCATGAGGTCGAGCGTGCGGTTGACCATGCCCTCGATGGAGTTCTCCACGGGCACCACGCCCAGGTCGGACCGTCCCGTGGCCACCTCGTTCACGACCGCGTCGAGGTCCCGCTGGGCCAGCAGCTCGTCGCCGTCTCCGAAGAGCAGGACGGCCGCCTGGTGGGAGTAGCTGCCCTCGGGGCCGAGGTAGGCCACGGTGCGCCTCTTCTGGAGCGTGCGCGATATGCTGAAGATGCGGGCAAAGACGCTCTCGATCATGGCCTGGCTCAAGGGGGGGCGGGCCTTCGAGGCGAGCCGTTCCAAGATAGCCTCCTCGCGGGCGGGATCGAAGATCTCGCGCTCGGTCCTGCCCTTGGCCAGGCCCATCTCCACACAGAGCTCGAACCGCTTGCGCAGGAGCTCTATCAGCTCGTCGTCGAGCGCGTCGATCAGGGAGCGGATAGTGTCGATGTCCTTGCCCATAGCATCCTTCACCCGGCCGGAGGGCCGCCGGCGCGATCCCTCTCTTGAGATGGCATGTGCGGGCTTCTTGAGCTCCATCATGCCGGGAATGCGCTCAAGCCTAGCAGAACGGCGGGTGATTTTCAACGCATCTTCAACCTACAGTTCCCCCGGGCTTTCGGCCGATGAGAAGGGCATCGGGACCGGATATTGACACGCGGAGAATTGATGTGCCATACACTGGTTGTAACTATGAATGGTATGACAATGACCATGGTGCTCATCCGAGCAGAGGCGGGCTCGTGAAGTCAAAGAGGAAGGCAGCCCACGTTGCCGTATATGTTCTCGTCTTCCTGCTCGTGTTGACGCTTCTCCTCGTGCCCTCGCTGAAGCAGGGCGATGCCGAGGTGGTGAGCGCACCGCCGCCGAGGCCCCTGGTGCCTCGCGACTCGCTCAGGATCATCACGCCCGAGCTCATCGAAGATGCCGGTCTCACCATCGACTGGGGCCTCCAGGAGTACATCGCGAACACGCTCGAGAGGTACCAGGTGGGCTTTGCCGCTGTAACGGTTCTCGACCCCCGCACCGGTGAGATCCTCGCCCTCTACGGCCGGGACTCCTCCGGCGAGGACTGCAGGCTCGGGCTCAACGCCTACCTGGCTGCAAGCCTCTTCAAGCTGGTCACGGCCACGGCCGCGATCGACTACGCCGGGATGTCGGCAGACACCCCGTGTACCTACACCGGCCGGGCGCACACGCTCTACCGTAGCCAGCTCTTCTCGGAGAACCGGCGCTGGGAGCGGACGATCAGCCTGGCGCGCGCCTTCGCCTCATCGAACAACGTGGTGTTCGGCAAGCTCGGGGCCTGCGAGCTCGGGGTGGAGCCGCTGCTACTCGCGGCTATGAGGCTCGGGTTCTGGCAGCAGCCCATGATGGATTGCGAGAGCTCGCCGAGCACCCTGTTTTTCCCGGACGACGACTACCGCCTCGCCGAGCTGGCGAGCGGCTTCAACCGCGAGACCAGAGTCTCACCGGTGCACGCGGCCCAGATCGCGGGAGCCGTGCTCAACGGGGGGACCATGGTGAGCCCCAGGATACTTCGCTCCAGCCCTGTCGCGGTGCGCCGGGTCCTGAGCCCGGATACCGCGCGCAACCTCGAGGCCATGATGCTCCAGACCGTCAAGAGCGGCACTGTCTCGGGCGCCTTCCGGAGCGCGCGGCACGACCGGGTGCTCAGATCTCTCTCCATCGGAGCTAAGAGCGGAACCATCAAGGGCACCTCCCCGGATGGGAAGCGCATCTGGTTCATGGGCTTTGCCCAGGACCCCGGCACAGGAGAGGCCATATCGATCGGGTGCCTCATCATCCGCGGTGATTATTACCGCATCCAGTCAGACGATCTCGCCAAGAGGATCATCCGCTTCCACTTCTCCAGGCCCGTGTCGGTTGCCTCCAGGACGGTTGATAACGCCGTCTCAGGCAGCGAGCAGGCGGCATTCTGAACTGCCTGGAATTCTTCTCGATAAACGGCTCCCTCACGCTTGACACCCTCTCGATGCCTGTGGTAGCAAGGGTAACGGTTTCGGGACGTAGCGCAGTCTGGTAGCGCACCTGAATGGGGTTCAGGGGGTCGGAGGTTCAAATCCTCTCGTCCCGACCAAATATTTCAAGGGTTACGGGTTGACCGTAGCCTTTTTTTATTGTCGTTTTCAGGCCGGGTACAAAACGGGGCACAAGAGTGGCCGCTTTAAGGCAAGGGCCCAGCTTTTTTTTAAGGGAAATAAAAAAGCCGGGGTCAGTGCCCCGGCTCTGAAATCATTCGCCTTCAACCAGCCTATTCGCAAGAGAACGCAGGCACAGATTTATGCCAAATCCGGCAGCACCGCTGCCGTGATGCCCGCTATCCGAAGAACCCTCGAGCGGGACCGTTTCCCACTTCGCGGTAATTCTCCTGTTGGCATCTTTTTCCTCTCAACCTTCGCTGATTGCCGATCCTTGTAGGCAAGAAGAAGCTACTTCTTCTTGCCTACAAAGTAATATACTATCGCAGTAAGTATGCTGAACAATACTGCACAGATTACCCATACAACCTTCATGCCCGTGCTCAATTGCTTATTGTTCACCAGCACGTCATAAATCACCCAGACTGCGCAGAGTAATGCAATGATCCAAAATATTACTTCCATGATTTCTCCTCTCTAAGATCCGTGGCTTTGTTCATGAATCCTTCAGCCTCTTTAGTTGTCTGACCAGCCTTGCCTGCCTTGTTTCCAATGGTGCTTCGGGTTTCTGGGATAAGCTCCAGTTGCATTTATACATACTGCGAGGTGCTCTTTCAAGGGAAGTGCGTCCTGAGAAACAATAGGAACCCCTGCCTTATAAGCATGCTCCTTCAGAACCTGTGCAGTCGAGACATCAGCATCATGGCATGTGAGTCGTCGTAAAGAAATAAGATAATCAAATAGTTACAGCCAGGAAGGTTTGTCAGAGTCATCAACGCTGCGGGCAAGGTGAGGGTTATGGACGATTGGTTTCTTATACCTTGACCAATTCAGGGTACATCCAGATAGAGCTCAATTAGCAGAGAAACGATGCCTTGTCGCTACATTCCGATTGTCCGCTGAATATAATGAACAAATCCGTCATGTATCACATGGGTCAGTGCCACGGAAGATCGGTTGCCGCCGGCCACATTCGTCTCAGCGATCGCGATCGCGATGCGAGGGTGAAACCCGGCGCCAAGAAGGTCCGGGCGGGGTGTTGCCGATAAAGGCGGCGTCCGCATGAGCTGAAGACGCCGCCTGTGAAGGTCAGGGGGTACAGTTACCGCAGGCCGAGGAAGCCCTCCTCCTCCACGAGCTTCTGGCCTCGGGGGCTCAGGACGAAGTCCAGGAATTTTTTCACGCATCCGGCCGGCTTGCCGTTGGTATACATGAACAGGGGCCGGGAGAGGAGGTATGCGCCATCGAGGATGCTCTCCCGGGAGCATGGGATGCCGTCCACCTCGAGGGACCTGACCCGCGAGCCGAGGTACCCGAACCCAACGTACCCGATGGCCCCGGGCGTCTGCGAGACTGTCTGGACAACGGCCTGGCTGGACGCCAGCGTCAGCGAGTCGGGGCGGACCTTTTCTCCGGCAAGCGCGAGCTCCTCAAAGGTTTCGAAGGTGCCGCTCGAGCTGTCGCGCGAGATGACGACGATTTTCGACCGGGCGCCGCCGAGCTCCTCCCAGTTGGAAATTCTGCCGGCATAGACAGCCCTTATCTGATCCGTGGAGAGCCCCTTGACCGGGTTCGAGGGGTGCACCACCACGGCGATGCCGTCCAGGGCGATGACGTGCTCCGAAGGGCTCACCCCCCTGGATTCGGCCTTTTCGATCTCAGCGGGCTTGATCCGGCGCGAGGCGTTCGCGATGTCGGCGGTACCGTCGATGAGGCCGGCTATCCCTACTCCGGAGCCTCCTCCCTGAAGGGAGATGCCGATGTCCGGGTTCTCGTCCATGAACTCCTCGGCCATGACCTGCGCGATGGGCAGGATGGTGGTGGAGCCCTTGATGGTCATCCGCTCTGCCGCCCCGGCCCCGGCCTGGCCCAGGCACAGGAAGACGAGGATCGCCGCCGCGGTCGCGCAGGCGGCTTTCATAAAAGGTTTGTCGTGCTTCATGCGTTCCTCCTGATCATGGTTTTGTCGTATTGGTTAGCCGAGGAATGTTAAGGAGGGATAAGGCCACGGTTAATTCTCTGTGAAGCCAGGGATGCAGGCCGGGACGCCGGTACGGGGGCGGTGCCCTGCAGGGAATGGCGTCAGGCCCTGGTAGGGCGGGCAGGAAGAGGATGAGGTGCGTTTCGGGAAAGTGGCGGTTTCAGGAGGCGCCTTACGGGTGAGGGCTTTCTGGGGAGCAGGAGGTGCGTGTACAGCCGGGATCGGGTTGCCGCGGCATCGTTTTCGGCACGGAGAGGCGTATGCGCCGGTCTTATCTCACCGGTGATGCTGCTGATCCACGATCCGGGCCCCGATGGGGTAGACGAAGAACGCGGTGAGGAACTTGCCGTACTCGGTGCACCGCTTGAACAGGGCGTATGCCGAGGAGAGGAGCTTGCCGGTCTCGGGCTCTCCGACCGGGTGGTAGGAGAGGGACACCAAGCCCCGGCCGTTGAGCTTGTCGAACGCGAGGCGCACCCGCGGGATATGGTAGCGCGAGCTCACCACCATGGCCGATTTCAGGGAGCTCGCCCGCATGAGCTCCATCGCCATCGCAGCTTCGCTGAAGGTCCCGCCGCAGTACCTCTGAACCGACGAGTCTACCTGCTCGGGTCTTCCGAGCAGCACCTGTTGCGGGGATATGAGCGTCTCGATATTGTATATTTTTTTTAGGGTGCTCCAGCTCACGGCCCTGTCGCGCAGGGGCAGGATCAGGTACTCACCGGCACCCTGCTCGATCAGGCGGACGCCTTCCTGAAGCCGCTGGAAGTCTTCGGCAGGCGGGCCGGCCAGCACGATGATTGCATCAGCCTTTCCTCTAGAGACATCGCCCTTGAGCATATCCATCCTGGCCTTCATCGCGGCCAGGACTGCCACGCAGAGGATGAAAGCCGTTATGAGCAGGATTTTCCGTGTCATTGCGTCATGGTCCGGTCATATATCTCGTGAATGCCCGCTGCTCGTCGGGCCGGGCGCATCCGCGCGCTCGAGCCCTTTTACGGGACGCTCGGCTGAACAGGATCAACCGTAACTCCATGCATACCACATCCGCACGCTTGCTCATAGAGGGAACTGGGGCAGGAGGGTCCTCGGGATTGAGGCGAGGAGGGGAGGGAATCAGGACGGCTGCGCGAAGGAGCATCCGTCTTTCGGTCTGCGTAAAGGGGGTGGTTCTGAGACGAAGCGTTTCAGGTGACCGGCGCCGAGTCGATGCGCCTGCGTACCTCCTCGTGATCGGCTCCATGTTGCAGCGCACTCTCGAGAGACGCGAGCATTTGCCTGAGGTCTCCCTGGCGGGCGAACAGATCGGCCAGCAAGAGATGCGCGCCGGCGTTCGAGGCATCCAGGCGCAGGGCGGTCTGGGCCAGGCGTCTGGCCATATCCGGTTCAGCCGCCTTGATCCGGTCTGCCGCCCTCATGCACAGCTCGGCGCACTGCGCGAGGGAATCGATGGAAGCCTCGGGTATGGGGACATCGAGCACGATCAGGATCTGCTCGAGGGCATTGAAAAAGCTTTCCGTGTCGTCCAGGTCGATGCTCGTATCCAGGATGCCGACCAGCGCCTGCAGGTGCTCCGGAATCTCGCGAAGGATTTCGAGATACAGGCGCTGGGCCTGGCCCGGGTCTTTCCGGAGATAACAGAGCCGAGCAAGGCTGAGCCACGTGACCGGGTCAACACTGGCGGAAAGCTCCCTTGCCGTTTCGAGATGGGACAGGGCCTCCGTGATCCTTCCTGACTGCAGGTAAGCCATGCCCAGGGCCTGGTGCAGGTCTTTTCGCCGGGCTCCCGACTTCAGGGCACGGGCATAGGCCTTGATGGCCTCGTCGGTCTGACCGGTCTTTTCCAGCGCCTTGCCGTACTGGAGGAGAATGGCCGCGCCCAGGTCGGGCGGTGACGGATAAGAATCGGTCTTTTGCGGCAGGGAAGCGGCTTTCTTGAGGGCCGCAGCCGCTTGGGCATCCCGGCCGGCCCTCATGCACGCAACCCCCAGGTAGTAGTGCAGCAGCGGGCTGTCCGGGTAGAGTTTCGTCCCGGCCTCGATCTCTTGGCAGGCATCTTCCGCGCGCCCCAGCCTGAGCAGGCAGTCGGTCGAGATCGTGTAGCTGAAATGATGCCAGTCTTCATCGGTGCGCTTTTGCCGCGCTTTGTGCAGGTGCTCGAGACACTGACCGTAATCCTCCAGGCCGATACAGGCCATGGCCATGAAGAAATGCTGGCTGGCGGTATCTTTCCCTTCCCTGAGCTCGTCGGTGAGGATTTCCAGGTTCCTGCGTGCCTTTGCGGCCCGCGTGTCCGGATCGTGATACCCGGTGTGCATGATGGTTATGTCTACTGGCTGAATAGCGATGCCGGTTCTCTGCAGCGAAGGCAGGACCTGCTCGTGCACTCTGCCTTCGAAGCGCACGCCTTTTCTGTTGGGGATGATCCGGGTCTGGCAGCTCAACGTGTCGGGCATGTCTTGGGACCTGCCGAGGATCTTGAGCGTATATGCCCGGTCTTTTTCCGGGCGCAGGCGGGTTTTAAGCTTCTGCAGCGTTTTTACACCGTCCTCGTCGATCCGGTCGTCTGCGTCGAGCCAGAGCAGATAATCCGACTTGGCACAGGCAAGGGAATGGTTCCGGGCGGCTGAGAAATCGTTGCACCAGGGAAATCGCTCGATCCGGGCGCCGAAGGATTCTGCAAGGGCGA
>JBASVF010000302.1:0-8817 GCA_049275795.1 Desulfomonilia bacterium | reverse complement strand
CTGCCTCCGGCAAAGGTTCCCTCATGCAGGCCCCATTCCGCGCCGCCGTCCGCCGGCCGGCCGGCGCTGCCGGGAGCCCCGGGGAAGGCGGCAGGGGCCTCGCACGGCCGGACCGAAAGATGCGGCGTCCTGCTCCGGCCCGACCTTGCCGGGCTACTTCACGCCCTGCCAGGTAAAGCTCTCTTTCAGCACTGCGCCAGGGTTCATGCCCAGCGCCTCCACCTCGCCCAGGATGTAATCCTGCATGGGCGGCGGCCCGCAGAGGAATACGGCCGGGTCCGCCGGCGGCAGGTACTTGCGGATCACGTCACTGCTGAGCCTGCCGCTGTCGAAGTACACCTCGGGATACTCCGCGCGGACATGGGCGCTCAGGTCCGATCCGGGCTCTTCCCTGCTCAGGCAGTGTACCACCTTCAGGGGTATCTCGCGGGTCATGCCTGCAAGCTCGTCAACGGCAAAGGCATCGTCCATGGACTTGTTCGACCACAACAGCACTACCCTGTTCTGCGACCTGATGCTCCGGAAGTGCCTGAGCACGCTCAGGAAGGGTGTGATGCCGACCCCGCCTGCGATGAAAATGATCTCCGGGAGGGTATCGATGTCCTGGCAGAACTTTCCGTACGGCCCCGAGACGATAACCGGGTCGCCTTCCTTAAGGGTCGGGACCAGCGAGGTGAATGCCCCTGCCTTCTTGATGGTAACGCGGAGCAGGGGGTCCTCCGGAGCGCAGGATATGGTGAACGGGTGAGGTTTGCTCCACTGCCCGTCCTGCATGATCTTGAGTGTTAGGAACTGCCCTGCCCGCCTCGACCGGAACTGCTCGCTGAATCCTTCGATGAAGAGTGATGTAATCTCTGAGTTCTCGTGTATCTTTCTTGCAATTCTGGCTGCATTCTCGCCCATGGTGTCCTCCCTTTCATTTGCCTATTCTTATTACACGTTACCCGTAGCTGTTCAAGCAATAGGAGAAAAAAACAGCCTTGGCGGGAGCCGCGATCGACAGCTGCTGCCGCCAAAGGGGTCCCCGTCTTTGGGGCGGGATTCCAGCCTGGCAAGGGACGAATCCGGTGCGTAGAGCCGAGCCGCAGGATCAGTCTACGGGCAGCTTCGAGCGGGGGAGAAATGCCGCGGGCCGTTGCCGGTAAACACCGTGCGTTCATCCTAGGCGGAGCCGGCCCGTCTTTGGGATACGATCGGCGAGTCATCCGCGCCATTCGTCCATCCGGGACGGAACAGGGAAACTCGCGATTGAGCAATCCCCGAAGGGAGAGTCTGCCTCATTCCATGCGCGGCGGATGCGCCTTGTGCTCGCGGGGAGAGTCTTCCGCTCCTGCTCACCGCCCTCCGGACGAGCCCTTCTGCAGGACGCTTGCCTGGACATAGACCCCGACAAAGCTCAAGGCCGCATAGATTACGATGCCCGCAGCGAACCCCTCGTTCAGGGTCTTTGTGATGAGCAGCGCACCTACCAGTGACGAGAGGATGATGATCGACCAGTCGAAGAATACCGTGAAGAGCACGGCGCATACCACGCCGGAGACGGCGGCCAGGGCCCAGGTTACCT
Organism: Desulfomonilia bacterium; assembly: GCA_049275795.1. Lineage (GTDB taxonomy): Bacteria > Desulfobacterota > Desulfomonilia > UBA1062 > UBA1062 > Phosphitivorax. Next base: position 7,253 of record JBASVF010000302.1, on the reverse strand, counting down.
GGGCTGACATGGGATGGAGCGCGCTCAGGAGAGAAAAGGCGAGGTACCCGCCAGCGAGAAACCCGGCAACCCCCATGACGACCCGCTTGAACAGAACCGCGAGCACTCCTCCCAGCACGCCCGTGCCCAGGGCTGCGGAAACGATCACCCATCCCGGCTGGCCGTGAAGGAGCTGGGGTGCTAGCAGCAGGGCGTAAAGGAGGGCAACCAGCCCCACGAACAGCCAGTAGAGTTGCCTGCCGAGCGCGATCAGGCAGATGCCGGCCAGCACGTTGATCGTATCGAGACTGAGTATCACGCAGCCCTTGTACCACAAACCAGGGCATTGCCGCCAGACCCGGCTTTACATTCCGGGCACTTCGGAGAACCCGCGCCCCGGTTCAGTACCGGGGGCGCACCTCAAGCCTGCGGAACCAAAAAACTGTAGGCAACCCCCTCAAGCTCGTGAGCCGAGAATGCCCTCTCGATAGGAGCAGGGGGAGCGGGGCCCCGTGAGGCGCCCTGACCCCCTCATGCATAGCCGCGAAAGCGGACTAGTGTCTCCCGCCGAACCTCCGGGCGCCTGCGCCCTGCCCGCTCCTGCCGCCACGTGAAGGGCCGCCGAACCCGCGCCCGCCTCCACGGGGATAGCCGCCTTCGGTTCTCGGCCGGGCCTCGTTGACGTTCATCGCCCTTCCCTTGAACTCCTTGCCGTTGAGGTCATTGATGGCGGACCGCGCCTCGTCTGGGGAGGGCATCTCCACGAAGCCGAAGCCCTTGGACTGCCCGCTGAACTTGTCCTTGATGATGTTGATGCTCGACACCCGGCCAAAGGCCTGGAATGCAGACATCAGATCATCCTCTGTTACACTGTACGACAGATTGCCTACGTAGATGTTCATAAAAGGTTCTCCTTTTGGGTTAGTGGCCTAAGCCTGTAGATACGTAAGGCGGGAATCGAGGGGCATGCCAGCCGAAACGTCTCTCATCTCTCTACACGGTGCCGCCGATCACGTACTTCACTCATCAGTTTCTTTCAACCATTCTCGTTCCTCGTCAAAGAGGTGAACCAGGAGAAAAGCGACACCCTCCATCGGCAGATTCATGGGGCATGGGCCGGCTCATCGAGGTTCATGGTATTCTATAATACGGGAGTCGGCACAGTATCACAAGGGGAGGCTGCATTTTTTCTCGAATTATTTCAGCGGCCGGGAGGCTCTCACTCGCCCTTCTTCTTCCGGAGCAGGGTATCCAGGCCGGCGAAGGCATTGTAGCCGTGGCCGGAGCCCTGGTCCTTGTCGCGGGCCTCGTCCCCGTACCACTGGCCCTCCACGTTCCGGGAGTGCTCCTCGTCGTGGCAGTAGACGCACAGGAGCTCCCAGTTGCTTCCGTCCGGCGGGTTGTTGTCGTGGTTGTGGTCCTTGTGGTGGACCGTGAGCTGGCGCAGCTTCTTTCCGGAGAACTCCCTGCCGCAGCGCGCGCATACCCAGGGGAAGAGCTTAAGGGCCTTCTCGCGGTAACCCTTCTCGCGCTCCTCGCGGCTTCGCCTGAGCTCGGCCATGAAATCGTCCGTCTTCCCGGAACCCTGGTCCTGTTTCTCCCGGGGCATCCTTGCATTCCCTCCCGTTTTTATGTGGGCCAATCCGGCGCCCTGCCCCCGGCTGTGTGAGCCCATACTCTCAGGCCTCGGTCCCTAGACCTTCCAGGCCCGCGTGAAGTACTCCTCCTCGCGCGATCCCGGCATGCGGCAGGACCCGGGAATCTTATACTTCTGCACCGTGCGCGCATCAAGATCCACTTTCCAGACAAAGCCTTCCTCACCGGCCAGGCCGAACACGGCAAAGGTACGCTCCTTCAGCCATGTCCCTCCGTGGATGCAGCCCGCCGGCCCCATGGACATGAACCGGCACATGCTCCCCTCGGCCGGATCGTACAGCGAGGCAAAGGAGTCGGGCTCTCCCCTTACCACCCTGCCTCTCTCGACCAGGTACCCGGGGTCGATGACCAGGCAGGGGCCGCTTCTCTCGCTGCAAACGAGCGAGCCGGACGGCGAGTGCTCTCCGGGCAGGGATACGGGCACCGGGGTGCACCCGTACTCCATCACACCGTCTTCCTGCAACGGGGCCTCCCGGGCAAAGAAGAACCGCTGCCAGTGACGTATCTGCGGATCGCGGGCCAGGTCCGCATCGCCTCTCCTGTCGCAGCCGGCTTGGACGAGCAGCACCGCTGCGGCGGCTGCGAGCAGCGCGCCGGCCCACCAGGTGCGCAGCGGGTTCGGGGTCGTTCTCGACATCGGAATCCACCATCTTTTCCGGCACCTCCCGGAGGTGCGTCCACGGAAACTCTACCAGAGCGCCGGAGAGGCTACAAGCTCGAACAAGGCGGTATTGTCCCGGCGCCGTCGAGCGCCCCGGGGCTGTCCTTGACCGCTTGGACTAAACGAAGTGATGCTTCAGAAGACGTTCCTGTGGTAGAGTCCATGGCAATCTCGAGAAAGGGGCCGTCCCGGCCGGGACCGGACGGCCCGTACTGGCGAGGAGACGATCCATGTTCCGCATCTTAAGGGCATACGACGGCAGCCTTCCCATCGACCGGGCCTCCGGGTTCCCGGATGTATCATCACGACCGCGGTCCGGCGTTTCAGGGAGGCCGGGATGAGCAGCCGGCGCAAGGCCTACGCCTTCGGCATCGCGACCGTGCTGCTGTGGTCCACGGTTGCCTCGGCCTTCAAGATCACGCTCAAGTACCTTGCGCCGGTCGAGCTGCTCCTCTACTCCTGCCTGGTATCCATCCTGACCCTGGGCGCCATCCTGGCGGTCCGGGGAAGTCTCGGCCTGATCTTCGCCTGCACCGGGCGTGAGTATGCACGGTCCCTGGTCCTGGGCGCGGTTAACCCGTTCCTCTACTACCTGGTGCTGTTCTCCGCCTACGACCTGCTCCCCGCCCAGGTGGCCCAGCCCATCAACTATACCTGGGCGCTCATGCTCGCCTTCCTGTCGATCCCGCTCCTGAAGCAGAGGATCGGCGTGATGGAGATCTGTGCCGGACTTGTGAGCTACTCCGGCGTGGTGGTCATCACCACGGGCGGGGGACTCGTCGATATCCACGAGATCAACTTCCCCGGCGTGGCCCTGGCCCTGGGCAGCACCGTGCTGTGGTCGCTCTACTGGATTTACAGCACCAAGGACGGCCGCGACCCGGTCGTCTGCCTCCTTCTCAACTTCATCTTCGGCCTGCCCTTCATCTTCGCGGCCTGTCTGCTCCTCGAGGGCTTCCGGGCCGTGCCGCTGCCCGGGCTCATCGGGGCCGCGTACGTTGGGGTTTTCGAGATGGGCGCCACCTTCGTGCTGTGGCTCTATGCGCTCAAGAACGCCGAGAACACGGCCAGGGTGGGGTACCTCATCTTCCTGTCGCCCTTCCTCTCGCTCGTGTTCATCCGGTTTATCGTGGGCGAGACCATCCTGGCCTCCACGATCGCCGGGCTCGTGCTCGTCGTTGCCGGGCTCGTAGTGCAGCAGACGGGGGCGGCTCGCGGCCGGTAACGGCTCAAAGGCGGCCGCCAAGCAGCACGCCGCCTCAAGGCACGGCCTCCCTCAGCCCTCGTTCATCCGGATATCTTACCGCTGCCGCGCGTTTGCCGAGTCCTTGAAATCCTCGATCATCTTTTCCATCCGGGGCATCAGGTCCTTGCAACTTTGCCTGGCTGACCGCCATGGTCCTCTGCATCAACTCCTGCTGCGTTCTCTCCATGCTCCGGCCCGCCGGTGACCGGTAGAACTCGACGAGCGCCTCGAGTTCCTCCTGCGAGAAGACATCGGTATAGATCCCGGAGCGGGTCACCCCACGATCCTGGCCACTCTCCTGATGATCTCGTCCGCCCCGGCCTCGATGGTCCGGTCCGTCATGTCGAGAACCCAGAACCCCTGGGAGCGGAATATCCTCCTCGCCTCGCGCATCTCTTCCTCCACTCTCGCCGGGTCGGTGTATTCCGTCCGGGGGTTTGCCCCGATCGCGGCCAACCGCCGCCTGCGAATGATAAGGAGCCGCTCCGGGTCTATGGTGAGCCCCACCACGCGCGAGCTCTCCACTGCCGAGAGCTCGCCGGGCAGGGGCACTCCGGGCACGATGGGGCAGTTGGCGACCCTCCAGCCCAGCACGGAGAGGTACACGATCAAGGGGGTCTTGCCGGTTCGCGACACGCCGATGATCAGCACGTCCGCCTTGTTCCACTCTCCGGGCCCCCGGCCGTCATCGTGGCTGATGGTATAGTCCATGGCCGAGATCCTCTCGAAGTAATCCCTGCGGAGTTCGCCATACAGGCCTGGCCTGCCCTCCGGCTCCCGGCCGAGTGCTGCCGAGAGCAGGTCCATGAGCGGGCCCATGAGGTCGATCTCGGGTACGCGCCGTTTGAGGGCCAGGTCCTTGAGCATGGCCCTGAGCCCGGCGTCAACCATGGTGTGGACGATGATCCCACCGTCCTTCTCCGCCTGCTCGATAGCAGAACCCACCTGATCGGGTGTCCGGACATTGCCGACGATGACGACCGGGACCCCGGCATCCGGAAACTGCGCAAGCACCGTGTTGACGATGTGCTCGCCGCTGCTCCCGACACCTCCGGATACGATGAAGACCGGTGGAGGGGGGCCGCCCGGCCTCCGCTGTCCTGGGTCCTGGGAAAAGCCCGTACCTCGCTTGTCCGGCATGTCCTTCCCACCCCTTTCTCATCCCGGCGCCCGCCTTCAGGATGCGATGACCGCTGCAGGCGGGCACATGAGGTCCCTTCAGGCCGGCTCTTCCGCCCCGGCGGGCTCCGAGGGCGGCACGGCCTCCGGGGCCTGGTGGGCGATCCGCTTCCTGATGCCGGGCGCTGTTGACCAGGCCAGGAGCACTCCGGCCGCGAGTGCGACGATCGACCAGAGGCGGACGAAGGAGATGCCCCGCGACGTCCACCATGCCAGGAGCTTACGGAAGCGCTCGGCGCCGACCAGGGGAGTGATCGCTCCCGATACGATGGATAGGCCGCCCAGGACCCGCAGGGCGCCGGGGATGCGAGAGGCCGAGGCAGAGAGCGAGTATGCGGCTCCCGTAGCAAGCCGTATCACGGTGAGGACATATATCCCCGCTGGGCTCGCGAGCCTCCTGAGGGCCGATACGAGCATGGCCGGTGAAGCCGCGCCCAGGGCCCCCACGGCGGCGATGAAAAGGCTCAAGGAAAAGGCGATGATCTTCATGTCCGTAACCTCCCTCCGGCTGCCGGGCAACGGCCGCGAAGACCGGCGGCAGCTAGAAATAATATTCCGGCAAGTCCCAAGGTTTTCAAGTGCCTGGGACCCGGTGGTTCAAAGAGATCAGAGTTGTCCGGGAGCCGGTCCCGGTCCTGAAGTGTGCCCCTGCTTGGAGAATACCGGCCTGCCGGCACCTGTCCCTCGTCCGCCGGCAAGGCCGGCCTCCGGGAGCCCCTGCTAGAGGCGCACCTCGATGCCCCTGCCGCGCAGGTATTCCTTGACCTGCCGGATGCTCAGGGTCCGGAAGTGAAACACCGAGGCGGCGAGCAGGATGGACGCCCCGCCCTTTTCCACGGCCTCGAGAAAGTCTTCGAGCCTGCCTGCGCCTCCCGAGGCGACCACCGGTACCGAGACCGCGCCGGATATGGCGCTGATGAAGGCGATATCGTAGCCCGCCCGGGTGCCGTCGCCGTCCATGCTGGTCGGCAGGATCACGCCGGCGCCCAAGGCCTCGCACTGTCTTGCCCATTTCACGGCGTCCCTGCCCACGGGCTTGGAGCCCCCGGCCACCACCAGCTCGAAGCCCGAAGGCATGGCCTGGTTCCTGCGGGCATCCACCGCCACCGTGATCCTCTCCGAGCCGAACTCCCGCGAGGCCTCGCTCACCAGTTTCGGGTTGCTCACCGCGGCGCTGTTCATGGAAACCTTGTCCGCACCGGCCTTGAGCAGCATCTCGATGTCCTCCATGGACGAGACGCCCCCGCCCACCGTGAGCGGGATGTCGATGACGGCAGACACGTTCTTCACCCACTCGAGGCGGGTCTTGCGGTTTTCCAGCGTTGCCGCGATATCCAGCATGGCGAGCTCGTCGGCGCCTTCCTGCTGATAGAGGGCGGCGCTAGCGACCGGGTCGCCCGCGTCCCTGAGGTCAGCGAAATGAACTCCCTTGACCACCCTCCCGTCCTTCATGTCGAGACACGGCATGATCCTGATCATCCTCAAGTTCCTTTCATCCATGGTTCTCGAACGCCCTGTCCGCCCGGTGCCGTGCGGAAGAAAAGCGATTCTCTTCTCGAAGGCAGGTCCCTGCAAGAGCGCCGAGTGATCTTCGGACCATGTATTCCAGATATCCACCGGCGATGCAAGACCAACCGGCAGTGCGTATGCATGTTCTTGCGCCCCGGAGCTTACCTTCGCTCCTCCAGCGGGCTTACCCGCACCCCTTTCTCGATTGAGGCGTCCGGGTGCACGATCACGGTCTGACCCTCTTTGAGCCCCTCGATCACCTGGACTTTAAGGCCGGAGCGCATGCCCACGGTGACGGATCGCAAGGACGCCCTCCCTCCCTCCACGGCAAAGGCGGCCCACCCCTCCTCCGTGCGGAACAGCGCTCCGGCCGGCACCTGGAGCACGCGCTCGCCTTCCCACACCACGAACCGCGACAGCACCCGGTACCCCGTGCCGAGGCGTTCCCACGACCCTGGTCGGGAGAGGATCTCCGAGATCACCTGCACGCGCTGTTCCTCGACCCCGAGGGCCGAAACCTCGGTGACCCCCTGGGGCTCTACGCGCCGCACCACCCCTTTAAGCACCGTGTTCCCGCCCCACCTCTCGAACTCAACGCGGGTGCCGGGTCTGATGCGCACGGCATCCTCGGAGAGGACGTCGGTCCACACCTCTAGATCCTCCAGGCTGCCCACGTCCAGGATCGGCTCTCCGGGGTTGACCAACCCCTCGCTCCTGCGGTGCACCGCAAGGACCAACCCGGTCACGGGCGAGACCAGCACCTCCTCGACTTGCCTGCCCGAGCCCGAGTCAGAGGCATCCGAGAGCGCTGCTCGCGCAGCTGCGAGCTCGGCCCGGGCCGTCTCCACACGGGCACGCGCCGCCTCGAGGGCTGCATCCGCTCCCGCGGCCCGGGCCTCCGCCTGGTCGAGCTCCTGACGGGACACCGCGCCTGACCGGAAGAGGGCCCGCATCCGCTCGAGGTCTGCTCGTGCGAGCCCGGCGTCGGCACGGGCGGCGCGCTCCTGCTCCCCGGCCTGGTCC
>JBASVF010000301.1:0-2488 GCA_049275795.1 Desulfomonilia bacterium | reverse complement strand
TCTGGGGGTAACGTCATAAGGACCCGGCATCAAGCATTCGATCAGGGATCGGGCGCCTCTTATTCCCCTCCGGATTGCTTATGAAACGGGGAGGGTGAGCGAGAAGGTCGAGCCCTTGCCGGGCTCGCTCCGGACCGAGACCGTGCCCTGGTAGAGACCGGCGATCTGCTTGACGATGGCGAGCCCGAGGCCGGTCCCCCTGAAATCCCGGGTCTTGTCGTTCCTGATGCGCACGAATTCCTGGAAAAGGCACGACTGTTCTTCGACGGTCATGCCGATACCCGTGTCCGCCACGACCACGGTGATGCTCGGGCCTGCTCTCTGTATGGCTACGGATATGGACCCGCCGTCATGGTTATAGTGCAGGGCATTGTCGATGAGGTGCTTCAGCGCAAGATCGATATCGCCGGCCGCAGCCTCAATGGTGAGGCCCTCTTCGATATCGGCGGTGATGGTGATGCCACGGGCCCTGGCCTCTTCCATGAACCTATCCAGGACGGCGTGCGCCGTTTTTGATACGTCCAGCGTGATGAGCTCGCGGGAGGGGGAGGGTGCCTGGATCCTCGACCAGTCAACCACGTCGGTGATGAGCTCCCTCATCTGGTGCAGCCGGGCGATCGCGTTCTCCAGTATCGGCATGTAGGGGTCGAGGGCGTCGCCCAGCGCCCTGTCGCGCATGATGTCCAGGTACGATTCCACGGCATTGAGCGGGGACTTCAGGTCGTGGCCGAGCACCGTGAATATGCCCGGAGACTTCATGCCTTCTTCTCGATATTGACGGCGCAGGCCTTGTACTCCGCAGTCCAGGTGACGGGGTCGAACACCGGGTTCGTGAGCCAGTTCGCGTTCCCCTCGCGGAAGTGGAAGGCCATCCAGATCATTCCGGGAGGAACCTCCTCTGTGACGCGCGCTCGGACGACGACCTCGCCCCTGCGGGACCACACCCTGACGGGATCGCCGTTGGCGATACCCTGCCGCCCTGCATCGAGGGGCGAGATATCCGCGGTCTCCCCGGGGAGGATCGCGTCCATCCCCGAGCGGCTCGTCTGGGTGCGCGTGTGGTAATGAAAGAGCCGGCGCCCGGTTGAGAGGAGATAGGGGTATTCCTGGTCCGGAACCTCGGCGGGTGGCGTCCAGTCGGTGACCGTGAAGACGCCCCTGCCGTGGGTGAACTTCCCGTCCCTGTGGAGGAGCGGCGTGCCCGGATGCTCTTCATTCGAGCAGGGCCACTGGAGGCCGTCGCCTTCGAGGCGGCGGTATTTGATCCCGGCCATGGAAGGGGCCAGCACGGATATCTCGCTGTCCCAGAGCTCCTGAGCGCTGTTCGATGCCCAGTCATGGCCAAAGCGCTTGGCGATCTGCTTGAAGATCCACCAGTTGGGCTTGGCATCGCCCGGGGCCTGGCTGACCTTCCGCACGCGGTTGACTCTCCGCTCGCTGCTCGTGAAGGTGCCGTCGTCCTCGCTCCACGCTGCAGCCGGGAAGATCACGTGGGCAAATCGGGTCGTCTCGGTGGGGAAGATGTCGTTGCACACCAGGAACTCGGCCGAGGAGAGGCAGCGCTCGACATGCGAGATATTCGGCTCCGAGTTTGCCAGGTTCTCGCCAAAGATCCAGAAAGCCCTGACCTCGCCGCTGGCGAGCCCCTCCATCATCTGGGGGATCATGAGGCCGGGCGTCTCCGGCAGTCCGGTTACGCTCCAGGCCTTTTCGAACTTGGCTCGCGCATCCGGGTTCGCGACCTGCTGGTAGCCGGGGAAGACATTGGGCAGCGCGCCCATGTCGCAGGCGCCCTGCACGTTGTTCTGGCCCCTGAGCGGGTTGACTCCACCGCTCTCCACGCCCATGTTGCCGAGCAGCATCTGGAGGTTGGCGGTGCTCATGACGTTGTTCTTGCCGCATGTGTGCTCGGTTATTCCGAGCGTGTAGCAGAGCATGACCGGTTTGACCGAGGCCAGCCGCCGGGCGGTGTCGCGGATCATATCGGCGCTCACGCCGCAGATCTTGCTCGCCTTCTCCGGGGTATACTCCATGACCTTGGCCTTGAGCTCCTCGAAGCCGGTGGTGCATGACTGGACGAAGTCCTTGTCGTAGAGGTCCTCGGTGATGAGCACGTTCATCAGAGCGTTGAGGAACGCGATGTCGCTGCCGACCTTGATCTGGACGTGAAGGTCGGCGAAATCAGCAAGGGGCTGCTTGCGCGGGTCGACCAGGATGAGCTTGGCGCCCTTCATGACCGCGTTCTTCAGGAAGGTGGCGGCCACTGGATGGGCCTCGGTCATGTTCGAACCGATCACCAGGAACATCTTGGCCTTGCTGAACTCGGCAAAGGAGTTGGTCATTGCGCCCGAACCGAACGTTGTCGCCAGACCGGCGACCGTGGGGGCGTGTCATGTTCGCGCACAGTGATCGATGTTGTTGGTCTTGAACACGGCGCGGAAGAGCTTCTGCATCTGGTAGGAGTCTTCGTTGGTGCTCCTGGCGCAGC
>JBASVF010000300.1:0-22708 GCA_049275795.1 Desulfomonilia bacterium | reverse complement strand
GGATCGTTGCGCACCTGGAAGGAGGTTCCGGGCGACCCGCCCGGAGAAGGGATGTGCCCGCTGTTCGTGGTGGCGAGCCTGAGCCGGCTGTCGAGCTCATGCTCAAAGGCCGCGTCCTTGGCTGTGTAGCCCGGGGTGTCGATGTTTGCGATGTTGCCCGAGATGACCCCGTGCCTGAAGAGGCGGTAGTTCATCGCCTGGGCCAGATCGTTGAGCGCTTTTCCGAATATTCCTGCCATGGTTTCTCCTCCACTCCGGTGGAGTAAGCAATACCCATACCAATACATACAGCGGCTTTTCATGCGGGTTCGGGTTGATCACCGTCAGAAAAATTGACCGGCTACCCGTCGGAAAATTGACCTTTGCCCGAGTATTCGTTGAGCTTGTTGCGCAGGGTTCGGATGCTGATGCCCAGCAGGGCCGCCGCCTTAGTACGGTTTCCGTTCACGTGCTCGAGGGTGGAGAAAATGAGCTTCTTCTCCATGTCGTGGATGGTGGTTCCCACCGCGCAGGCGGCAGCGTCTCCGGCCGGGCCTTCCGGGATGCCAGGCAGCAGGGCCTCGGGTGGGATGGTGCTGTCGTCGGAGAGGATCATGGCGCGTTCGATCACGTTCTCGAGCTCCCGCACGTTGCCGGGCCAGTGGTAGTCGAGCAGGACCTTTTGCGCCTGGGGGCTCAGGCTCTTTTCCGGCATGCCCTCGCGGCGCGATACCTTGGAGATGAAGTGCTCGGCCAGGGGAAGGATGTCCATCCGCCGGTCCCTGAGCGCAGGCACACGGATGGGGATGACGTTGAGCCGGAAGTAGAGGTCGGAGCGGAACCTGCCCTCCCTCACGTCCTGCTCGATATCGCGGTTGGTGGTGGCGATGACCCGGAAGTCCACGGGCAGCGACGCCTTGGCACCGACCCGGTCGATCTGCCGTTCCTGGAGCACCCTCAGGAGCTTGGCCTGGAGCCCGATGCTGATCTCCGTGACCTCGTCCAGGAGGATCGTGCCCCTGTCGGCGAGCTCGAACTTGCCGATCCTGGTCGCGTAGGCGCCGGTGAAGGCTCCCTTCTCATAGCCGAAGAGCTCGCTTTCCAGCAGGGTGTCGGGGATGGCAGCCAGGTTGATTCCCACGTAGGGCCCGTTCTTCCGCCGGCTGTGCCGGTGGATGTAGCGGGCGATCACCTCCTTGCCCGTGCCCGACTCGCCCTGGATGAGCACCGGGGCCTGGGTGGGGGCGACCTTGTGCAGGACCTCGATGATCTTTCTCATGGCCGGGTCAGCGGCGATGAACGACCCGTTGCCGGACGGGGCCGGCATGCCGGGGTTCGACAGCAGGGCGCAGAGGGTCTGCCGGAAGTCCTGGGCCGGGAAGGGCTTCTTGAGAAAATGCGCCGCGCCCGCCTTCAGGCAGCGCTCGTGGCACGAACTCCCGATGGCGAGGATTTCTATGTCCGGGTAGACTTGCTTGGTTCCCTCGATCACGTCGAGGAACTCCTCGGAGATGACCGCGGCCCTGTGGCTCGCAGGATCGATGGCACCCAGGAAGCCGTCCTTGTCGGTAAAGGGTGAAGGGGTTTCCCCCATCTCGCCGATGATCTCCGCCAGGATCGAGGCCGTTGATTTGTCAGAATCGAGGATCGCGATTCCCATGGATATCACTTTCTCTTGAACCGGTCTTTGAGCTTCCGGAACTCGCCCAGCTCCGTTCCGAGCTCGATCTGTCCCAGGTAGCCAAGCGCGAGCTCGTGCAGCACCATGTCCGTGCTGCGGCCTATCACGGCCTCGAGATGTTTGGAGGCGGCCCCGTGCTCTCCCTGCCCGTGAAGGATCTCGGCGAGGTGGAAGGCCGCCCAGTCCCGGTATGCAGAGTCCGGGTACTTCTTTAGCAGCATCTCGAAGAGTTTCCGGGCCCTCAAAAGTTCGTCCTGCTCCTTGAACCGGGAGGCGCGCACGTAGATTGCCTTCTCGATCAGGGGTGACTGCACGCTCTCTGAGAGCGCGATGATCCTCTCCAGGGTTTCGGCCTCCCGGGAGGAGTCTCCCAGCCGGGCATGGGCGTCCGCGAGCATCGAGAGGGCCTCGAGGGAGGCCTGGCTGTTCCCACCGGAGGCTGTCTTCTCCAGGTACGGCACCGCCTCGGTGAAACGGCCCAGGAAATAGAGCATCCGGCCCCGGGCCTGTTCCATCAGGGCGGCCTCCGGCCCGCCGGGGAAGGACTCGAGGTACCGGGTGTTCCATACAAGGGCCTCTGTGTAGAGCCCGTGGTTGTAGTCCAGGTCGAACAGGGACAGGAGGGCTTCGCGCTCCCTGGGCGAGGGCCGTTCGATGCAGGAGACGAGCATATGCCTGGCCCCATAGGAATCTCCCATCTCATGGAGCGATCTGCCGAGGATGAACAGGATCTCCGGGTCATCGATGTTTGCCATGAGGCTGTCGCGGTACTCGTGGTAGTACTCCGCGACCATGTCGTAGCTCCCGTTCGTATGGAGGCTCTTCAGGAGGAGACTGAGGCACTTCTGGGCCTCGGCGAGGGCGTAGGAGTTCACCGGGTCGTCCTGCCTGGTGTCGGCCCAGGCCAAGTGGTATGCCTCCAGCGCGCTGTCCCAGTCTCCGCGCAGTGCATAGACCTGCGCGATGCGGATCTTGATGATCAGCCCCAGGGGGCCTTCCAGGTACTCAGGCGTAGACTTCAGGTTCTCGTAGATGTCCATGACCGCGTAGTAGCCCTTGTCGGAGAGCGTGCCTTTCTCGGCGAGCTCCTGCTCGATGATGATCCGGGCGGTCTTGAGCTTCGCGATGGTCTCGCTCTCGCTCTGGGGAGCAATGTTTTCCACCTCGGAGAACACGGTCATGGCCCTGCTGCGCTCGTCGAGCCGGTAGAGGCACTCGCCCAGGAACAGGAGGTGCTCGGCGCGGTTCTCTCTCCTTCCAAGGTTGACGGCGGAGAGGATGCAGTCCCTGGCATCGGAGAAATGGTTGAGCCGGTAGGCGGCCTCGGCCATTCTCGCGTACAGGTCGGGGTCGTCGTGGAACACTCCCCGGTCGAGCGCCAGGGCCTCCTGGTAGAGCTTCCACGCCCGGGGATAGGCGCTCAGGCCCAGGTACGTGTCGGCAAGGGCGGCCCGGTGGCGCGACTCAAGGCTCCGGGGCATGCCTTCATCGCCCAGGGCCGCGAGCATGCGCTTGTTCTGGACGAAGGCATCCTGAAACTCCCCTTTGCGGTTCATGATCTCCATTTCCTGCAGGTATGCCTCGGCCGCTATCTCCGGAGAGAGGGACTCCTTGAGGAAGCGGACATAGATGAGCGCCTCGGCGTACAGGGAGGAGCGAAGGAGCATTCGTGAATACTCGATCATCATCGCCTCACGCTTAGGTCCAGGGGCCGTGTCCTGGATCCCCTGGTTCATGAGGCCGAGCGCTTCCATGGCCCGGGCGTCCAGCTGGAAGGGAAAGCCGGTCTTCCAGTACGAGCGGGCAAGGATGATGCTCTCCTGCGGTTCGAGGGCGCCCCGGTACGGCTCCAGGATGCGGATCGCCTCTGCGATGTCTCCCTGGTCGAAGGCGGCCTGGGCGGCTTCCAAGACCCTTGCCCTGCTCAGTCGTGCAGGGGTCGAGATGCTCAGGACGATCCGGCTGGAGATCTCGTCGGTTCTGGCCTCGAGCTCGGCGTTCTCCTCGGTGAGGCTGAAGGACAGGGCTGTGGAGCCTTCGAGCCTCGTCGCGCCGTCGAAGATAATGCCCGGCACCCGCCTGAACTTCTCGGCCAAGCCGGAGCAGTCCGCCTGTCCGTCGAAGATCAGGAACGCCCGTCTGTTCCCGGCACATCTCACCTCGGGCCAGTGCCCGGCTGCCGTCGTGATCTCCACGGAGATCTCGTCTTCGCTGATCCTGGTCTCGACGTGGTCGATGGGACAGATGAAAGCGGCGTCTTTGACGAGCTCGATGTCGAGAACGTACCGGGCCGGTTCCTTGAACGAGCTGCCGGTACAGGTGTAGGCTCGGTCCAGGTTTATGACGGCCTTCTTGCCGTCGAACGTGAATCCTCGTACGATGAACATGTCGGTGAAACGCTGAGGACGCCCGACAGTGTCGGGGAAATTGACGATGAGCGTCCGGTCTTTTTGCTCCAGGGCGGGTATTGCGGGATGCGTCAGCTCGAACACGAGGCGCGCCCGGTCGGGCCCGCCCCCGATCTGGACCTGCCCCGGGCCGGCCTCGAGGGCCAGCGGGCAGCACATGAGCAGCATGAGCCACGTAGCGGCCCATGCTCCCTTGATGCGAAGTGTCGATGGTCCGGAGTTCTTCACTGCCCGGTGAGATACAACTTCTGTGCCATCCCTTCTGAGCGGGGGCGCCGGTCCCGGCGGGCGGTCCCCTTTGAAAGGCCTAGCCCAGCTTCACCTCGGCAGGCTTCTGGAGCTTCTGCTTCTTGATCTTTTCCACCAGGGTGGTGCGGTTGACGTTGAGCAGCTTGGCAGCCCGGTTCTTCACCCAGTTGCTCCGGTTGAGGGCCTGAATGATGATGCTCTTTTCGAACTCGTTTACCGCGGTGGAGAGGTCGATCCCGGACTCGGGGAGATCGATGCTGATGAGGTCCGACGGTCCCCTGGTGCGGCCGGCAGCGAGGATCTTGTCCGGGAGATCCTCCGGCTCCACCTGGGTGCCTTCGCACAGGACCACGACGCGCTCCACGAGGTTTTCCAGCTCGCGGACATTGCCCGGCCACCGGTACTGCATGAGCAGGTTCATGGCCTTCTTGCTGAACCCGGTCAGCGAGGGATTCATGTCCTTGCCGTACTTGTTGAGGAAGTGCTTGACCAGCAGGGGAATGTCTTCCCTGCGCTCGCGCAGGGGCGGCAGATTGATGGGGATGACGTTGAGCCGGTAGTAGAGGTCTTCGCGGAACCTCCCCTGCTCGACCTCCTCCTCGAGGTTGCGGTTGGTGGCCGCAATGATCCTCACATCGGCCCTGATGGACTTCACGCCGCCCACCCGCTCGAACTCGCGCTCCTGCAGCACGCGCAGGAGCTTTACCTGGAGGTTGGGGCTCATCTCGGAGACCTCGTCCAGGAAGATGCTCCCTCCGTTGGCGAGCTCGAAGCGGCCGATCCGCGCCCTGAACGCCCCGGTGAATGCGCCCTTCTCGTGGCCGAAGAGCTCGCTCTCGAGCAGCTCCTCGGGAATGGCGCCGCAGTTCACCGGCACGAAGGCGTTCTGCGAGCGGGGGGAGTTGTAGTGCAACGCACGGGCGACGAGTTCCTTGCCCGTGCCCGACTCGCCGAGAACGAGCACCGTGGAGTCGGTGGCCGCGACCTTGTCGATCAGGCCGAACACCTTCTGCATCTTCTCCGAGGTGCCGATGATGTTCTCGAACTTGTATTTGGCCTTGAGCTGCTGCTTGAGGTAGGAATTCTCCTCCTGCAGGGCCAGGTGGTCGAGGGCCTTCCTGATCACCACCTTGATCTCGTCGGCCTTGAAGGGCTTGGTGATGTAGTCGAAGGCCCCCAGCTTCATGGCGTCGACCGCCGTTTTCACGGAACCGTAGCCGGTATAGATGATTCCGATGCAGTTCAGACGGTTCTCGACCAGGTACCGGATGACCCCGAGCCCGTCGAGCTCGGGCATCTGCAGGTCCGTGAGCACCACATGGAAGCGGTCCTGGGAAAGCTTTGCCAGGGCCTCCTTGCCGTCCGCGGCAGTCGCTACCGTGTAATCCTCCTCGGAGAGGATCTCAGAGAGGTAGTCCCTGTTCTGCGCCTCGTCATCGGCAATGAGTATCGAGTACGTTCCCATACAGCCCCTTGGCCAGTGTATTACCCCACTTTCCCAGGTGCGTCAATATCTAGACGCCCTCCCTGAATCGGGAGGAAGGGCGGGAGCGTATCATCTGCCGCTTTCGTTCACGCGGTCCCTCATGTCTTTCCCTGACTTGAAGAAGGGAAGGGTCTTCTCCTTGACGTGAATCTTCTCCCCGCTCTTGGGGTTCCGGCCCACGTAGGGCTTGTAGGCCCGCAACACGAAGCTGCCGAACCCCCGGATCTCGACGCGGCGGTTGTCCTTCATTGCCTTGACCATCGAGTTCAGGATCGTATTCACCATGGACTCCGCCTTCTTCGGATGAATCGCCATCCGCATGGAGAGTTCTTCGATAAGTTCTGATTTGTTCATCTGAATCCTCCTAACTTGAGTCTACACAATCAATTATAAGGGGCAGTCGAGCTATGTCAAGATTTTTTATACTATTTTAATAACTTGCGGAGATCTCTCACCTCGAAAGGCTTGAGCTCCCTCACTTCTCCGGGGGAGATCCCCTTGAGGGAGACCGGACCGACCGCGATACGCTTGATGGAGGTGACCTCCAGGCCCACGGCCTGCGCCATTCTCTTGATCTGGTTCTTCAGCCCCTGCCTGAGTACGATCCTGAGGGTGGCCCCCCGGTCGTGGCGGCGGACGACCTCCACCTCGGCGGGCAGCGTCATGACTCCGTCGAGCTCGACACCCCTCTGCATTCGCTCGATGTGCTCGGGCATCACCCGGGGAATCACCTTTACCAGGTAGGTCTTGGGCACGCCGAACGAGGGGTGGTGGAGCCTTTGCGCCAAATCTCCGTCATTGGTAAGGAACAAAAGCCCCTCGGCGTCAAAATCCAGCCTGCCAACCGGGAACACCCCCCGGTACTTGGGGGGGATGTGGGCCTTGACCGTGGGCCGGCCCTGGGGATCGTGCATGGTGGTCAGGACATTCCTGGGCTTGTACAGGGCCAGGTAGAGCTTCTTGAGGGGGTATACCGGATTGCCGTCTATGGTCACCCTGTCCTTTTCCGGCTCAACGGTCGTGCCCGGGACCGCCGCGGTCCCGTTGACGGCGACCCTGCCGGCCAGGACGAGCTCGTCCGCCTTTCTCCGGGAGAGCTCCCCGGTGGAGGCGAGGTAGCGATTGATGCGTATGCGGGCCATGGCAGCACTCTATACCCCAAAACCATCCGCGCGTCTAATCCCTTGAGGACCTCAGCGGGTGAGACCCTCAACCGGTTCCCTGGGTAGCATTTCCCGCTCACCCCCGCCGAGGCGCCCGCCCCGGATGAGGGGCTCCCGCGGACGGAAGAAGCGTGCGTAACGCTTTGACAGTGCACCGCCCTTACGGTATAAGGCCACTCAATGAACAGCTTGATACAACAGATCGCTCTCCTCGCGGTGCCGGTGCTCTTCGCCATCACGGTCCACGAGGTCTGTCATGGATATGCGGCATGGCGCTTCGGCGATCCCACGGCAAAGAATCTGGGCAGGCTGACCTTGAACCCCATCAAGCACATCGACATCGTGGGGCTTTTGGTGCTCTTCATCACCCGGATGATCGGGTGGGCCAAGCCGGTGCCGGTGGACCCGAGGTACTTCAGGAACCCGCGCAAGGACATGATCTGGGTCTCACTGGCCGGGCCGGCCTCGAACCTCGGGCTGGCGGTCGTCTTCGCGGTGGTCCACAAGCTCTTCGGCGGCCTGCTCGCGGGTACGTACCTCTTTCCCCTGGCCTTCATGATCGAGATCTCGATCATGATCAACGTGGGACTCGCCGTATTCAATCTTATCCCCATACCGCCCCTGGACGGCAGCCACATCCTGGAGGGTCTGCTTCCCCCGGACATGGCGAGGGCCTACTCGTCCATCGCGCCCTACGGGTTTTTGATCCTGCTCCTGCTGATCTTCACCCGGGTGGTTGACTTCGTGATCTTCCCCATCATCAGGACGGTGGTAAGCATTCTCATGAGCATATAGCGAGGAGCCATATGGACAGGAAACGCATCGTATCCGGAATCAGGCCCACAGGTGATCTGCATATCGGGCACTACCTGGGCGTGCTGAAAAACTGGGTGGAGCTCCAGAAGGAATACCAATGCTTCTACTTCGTGGCCGACTGGCATGCCCTGACCAGCGAGTTCCGCGATCCCGAGGTGATCCGCAGGAGCTCCCGGGACATGGTCATGACCTGGTTGAGCGTGGGCATCGACCCGCAGGCTTCGGTGATCTTCCGGCAGTCGGACATCAAGACCCATGCCGAGCTCTACCTGCTCCTGTCCATGATCACGCCGGTGCCCTGGCTGGAGCGCAACCCCACCTACAAGGAACAGAGGGAAG
Organism: Desulfomonilia bacterium; assembly: GCA_049275795.1. GTDB lineage: Bacteria > Desulfobacterota > Desulfomonilia > UBA1062 > UBA1062 > Phosphitivorax. Next base: position 14,587 of record JBASVF010000300.1, on the reverse strand, counting down.
AGCTCAAGGACAAGGACCTGGGCAACCTGGGCTTCCTCGGGTACCCGGTCCTCCAGGCCGCAGACATCGTGATGTACGATGCGGACAGAGTTCCCATAGGCGAGGACCAGCTTCCCCACCTGGAGCTGACCCGCGAGATCGTCAGGAGGTTCAACTTCATCTACGGGGAAGGGGTCCTCAAGGAGCCCAAGGAGATTCTCACCCAGGCTGCACGGGTGCTGGGCACAGACGGCAGGAAGATGTCCAAGTCGTACGGCAACGCCATCTTCATCTACGAGACCCGGGAGAGCCTGAAGCAGAAGGTCATGCAGATGGTCACGGACATCAAGCGCGTGAGGAGGAACGACCCGGGCGAACCGAAGGACTGCAAGCTCTACCCGCTGCACGAGTACTTCACGGACATGGAGAAGAGGCAGGAGATCCAGGCCGGTTGCCGGAGCGCGAGCCTGGGCTGCGTCGACTGCAAGAAGATCCTGCTCGAGAACCTCGTGCAGGAGTTCGAGCCCGTCTGGGAGAAGATCGACTACTACCGGAGCCATGCAGGCCAGGTGGACGAGATCATCCGGCAGGGCAACGAACGGGCGGTGCGGGAATCGGAGGCCGCCATGCAGAAGATCCGCCGCGCCATGCGGATGTCGGACTAGGAAGGGAGGGCGGCGGTGATTCTCGCAGCGGCCCGCCAGACGGCTCCCGACTTCATCCTCCGGCTGCCCGAGTTCGAGGGGCCGCTGGATCTGCTGCTCTACCTTATCGAGAAGAACCGCTTCACCCTGGAGAACCTGGAGGTATGCCCGGTGGTCGACCAGTACCTGCAGTACGTGGAGCAGGCCAGGTCCCTGGACATCACCCTGGCCGGGGAGTTCCTGGAGATGGCCTCGTACCTCCTGTGGCTCAAGTCCTGCCTGCTGCTTCCGGTGATGCCCCAGGACGGGCAAGGCGAGGACCTGAACCCGGCCCGCGAGCTCAAGGAGATGCTCATCGCCTATCGCACCATCAGGCAGGCTTCCCACGACCTCTCCGGCAGGCCGCTGCTCATGCGCGACCGCTTTCCCCGCGGAGAAGCGGAGATGGAGCGCGACGTCATGCACTTGAGCATCGGCACCCTGCTGCGCGCAATCGATGCCATCAGGGCCAGGACCAGGCGCTACGTCGTGGAAATCATCGCCAACCGCTTCGACATCCAGGCCATGATCGACAGGATCCAGGGCATCCTCAGTAAAAAGCCCAGGGTAGCCTTGCGCGATGTGGTGCAGACGGGTGAGCGCATGGAGCTCATAGGCGCCTTCACGGCCTCGCTCGAGCTCTCGCGGCGAAGCGCGGTACGGCTTGTTCAGCGCGGGCTCTTTTCCGCCATCTATCTCGTGAGGAGGTGAGCTAGAGGTGCATGCCCGCGAGATCATCGAGGCCCTCATCTTTTCCTCGAGCGGCTCACTTCCGGTCCGCGAGCTCATCAAGGCGGTCCCCGGCGCGAGCCCGGAGAGCATCGATGCGGATGTATCCGAGCTCAACCGCATGTACGAGCAGACCGGCCGGAGCTTCCGGATCGAACGGGTATCGTCCGGCTATCAGTTCGTGACCCTTGAGGAGTATGCCCCCTACCTCAAGGTCCTGCACACGCCGGTAAAGCTTTCCATGCCCTCGCTCGAGGTGCTTGCGGTCATCGCCTATAAGGGGCCGTGCTCCAAGCAGACCATCGATTCCATCCGCGGTGTGGACAGTGCCTCCTCGCTCAAGAGCCTGCTCAAGCACCAGCTCATTGACGTCAGGAACGGCAAGCCCCTGATGTACTGCACGACCTCCCGGTTCCTGGAGGTCTTCGGCCTCGACTCACTCGCCGACCTGCCGGACTTGAGGCAGTTCGAGGAGATCTTCCGCGAGGAGGCCGGCGCTCCTGCTGGAGAGAATGGCGGGGCCGCCTCCGGCTGATACGGGCTCCTTGCCCGCATCACCTCTTTGAGCCGCCGGCCTTTTCCGCGGCGCCGATCCGCAAGCCGGTTCAGGAAAGCCCGGGGCTCACGCTCACTCGCGGGTGTTTGCGGGTGCTGCCGGGCCTCGATGGCATTGGTCCGGTTGCAGCCCTTGGGGGCGGAAAGCTCAAAACGGGTGCGCCGAGGGATGGATCGACGATGGGGCAGGGGACCGAGACGTTCCTTGACCGTATTTTTCGCTAGCTACGGGATGGAGATCTCTCGGGAACCTTACTTGGCGTTGAGGGGCTTTACTGCGTTCAGGAACAGATTGACCCCTTCGGGCTCCTTCTCGACGGACAGGGTGGCGTCTTCGGGCAGGCCTCGGGCGAGATCCTTGAGGTCTTCCTCGCTCCGATGGATGAGGAACCACTCGGCACCGTACTCCATCTTGAAGCGCTGGGGATTATAGGGGCCGAAGTTTCCGATGATCATGCGTCCCCCCGGCTTGAGGTACCGGTAGAGCTCGTTGATGAGCCTGCTGGTCGCCTTGGCGGAAAGGTAGTCGCACAGTCCTGCGGTGTAGATGAGGTCCGAGCCGGCATAGCGGCTTTCTTCCAGCTTTTTCCCCAGGATGAGGTTCCTGATGTTGTCCTGGATGAAGCTCACCGAGAAGCGGGAATTGTCTCCCGAGACCGGCTGGAGCCGGTTCCGGGCGTCATCGAGCGCAAGGGGGTCCTGGTCCATGGCGATGAAATCGATCCTCACCGGGCGCTGGCTGTTCTTGACGCGAGTGAAGAAGTCCCACAGCTCCACGCAGGGTCCGCAGGCCACGCTCACGACCTTGGCCTCACTCCCCTCATCGAGGCTTTCATAGAGTGCGAGTATCTTCTGGCAAAAATACTCCCTGCGGTTTCTCACCGCCTTGGCTGCAGAACCTTCACAGTCGATCTTGCTCATGACCTGGGAGAACAGGTCTTTGCCCTCGTACTCGTTGCGGTAGATGATGTTCATCATCTCGTAGTCGCCCGCATACCCGAGCGGTTTCCGATATGCCCGGTTGAAGAGCGCCGACTTGAGCAGCAGCTCGTTGAGGGTCTTCTGGAAGTGCTCCCGGTGGATGAAGTGCTGCTTCGAATCGATGAAGGTGGAGGTGATGCGGGTGAACTGGTCGCTGTACTTGAGGGTCACCTCGTTGAGCGCTTCGAAGCTTAAGGTGCGCAGGGTATCGAGGAGCTCGGCCCTGACCTGCTCGTCTTCGTGCGCGATCTTTTCTTCCTCCTGGGCCAGCTTCTGCTGGAGCCTGCTCAGGAGATAGTGGAAATGGGACGTGAGATGAACGAACTCTTCGTTGAGATTGTCTTCCACGGCCAAGGACTGGATGAAATCGACGTACTCGTTCTTGAGCATGGTGATCATGTCCCCCCGGATGATCGTGGAGATGTCCATGGGATTCTGAAAATGGCAGCCGATGCGCGAGATGATCTTCCCGTCGTGGAACTCGTCCTGGATGTGAATGATGGTGGCCGACCCAGAGTGGACTTCTTTATCGAGAGAGAAGAATTTCAACCCGATGATGTCACCGATGCGAAAGATGAGACTCCCGTCCTCGAGGAAAAACGAAAGACCGGTTCTGGAGAAATCTCTTACACGGCAGGTGCGCTCCACTCCCCGCAAATCATGGAATCGCACAGATTTTCCTGCTTCACTGGGACCTGGTACATAACGCTGGTCGCGCCTGAGCCTCAACGGTACCCTCCTCGCGAATGAGTCATATCAGTACAGAATCGGCAGAGAGATCATGTATCTTTACTGAATAATTACATCTTATTCGAAGGAACGCACTCACTCATGTCTCCCCCCAGTTTCAGAAGGGCGTGATTGAGTGCAGGGGCGATGCTCTCCATGCATTCCTTCACCCCCGAGGGGCTTCCCGGGAGGTTGATGATGAGGGTCTTGTTCCTCACCCCCACCACGGCGCGCGAGATCATGGCATGGGGCGTCTTTTCCAGGCTCTTCCTTCGCATGACCTCTTCCATGCCGTAGACGCGCTTGTGGATCACGGAGAGGGTCGCCTCGGGAGTGACGTCCCGGGGAGACAGCCCGGTGCCTCCCGTGGTGACGATGAGATCGAGGCAGGCTTCGTCGGTCCAGGTGATGAGCATGTCCCGGATGAGCTCCTCCTCGTCGGGTATGATCTCGTAGCGTTCCACGGTCAGCCCCAGGTTGGTCAGCATGTTCCTGAGGATCTCCCCGCTCTTGTCTTCTCGCTGTCCTTTCGATCCCTTGTCACTCAATGTGAGTATTCCCGCTCTGTTCATCTCTTCACCTGTTTGAGCCGCTGGGCGGCCGCTGTCGAGAGCGCCCTGGCGACCGACTTGGATTTCGACAGAAGGGTGAGCTCCCGCTCCTTGAGGAACACCACCTGCTTGAGGGCATGGGGGAGGGGGGTCTTGGGGTTGTTGGCCAGAGCAACCCTGATCTGGTAGTTCTTCAGCCATTCGCGGTTGTTGGCGATGTACTTGAGCACCTCGTCGTCGATCTGTCGGTTGCCCGCGATCATGAGCACCTCGCCCTCGGTGATCTTGGGAGACTGGATGACCGCGAGCTGCACCAGCCTGTTGGAATCGCGCATGAGGATCGACCGCGCCTCCTTGTTGCCCTTGCGTGCCAGATCCAGTTTCTCGGACACGCTCATGGACTGAATGGACTGGAACAGACTCCGTGTGGAGTCTGTCTGGTCATTTTTCATTTCTGGCTGCTTTCACCTCTGCCACGATCTTTTCCTGGATCTGGTAAGGCACGGGCTCCATGTGCGAGAAGCTCATGGTGTAGGTGCCCCTTCCGGAGGTCATGGAGGTGAGGTTGGGGGCATAGGTGAGCACCTCGGCCAGGGGAACCTGAGCCTTGAGCTCCTGGTACTTGCCCCGGGCGTTCATGCCCTCGATCTTTCCCCTGCGGCTGTTGAGGTCGCCCATGACATCGCCCATGTTCTCCTCCGGGACCACCACCTTGATGTTCATGATAGGCTCGAGCAGGATGGGGTTGCACTCTTCCATGGCTTTCTTGAAAGCCAGCGAGCCGGCGATCTTGAAGGCCATTTCCGAGGAGTCGACTTCGTGGTAGGACCCGAAGTCCACCGTGACCTTCACATCCACCACCGGATTGCCGGTGAGCGGTCCGTTCTGCATGGCTTCCAGCACGCCCTTTTCCACGGCCGGGATGTACTGGCGAGGAATCACCCCGCCGACGATGGCGTTGACGAACTCGAAGCCCGCGCCGCGCTCCAGGGGCTCGACCTTGAGCCAGCAGTCGCCGTACTGGCCGTGCCCGCCGGTCTGCTTCTTGTGCTTTCCCTGGACCCTGGCCGACTTGGTGATGGTTTCCTTGTAGGGAACCTTGGGGGTCTTGAGCTCGACCTCTACTCCGAAGCGCCGCTTGAGCCTGTCGACAGCGATCTCGATGTGAAGCTGGCCCAGGCCCGAGAGGATGAACTCGCCGGTCTGCTCGTCACGGTGCACGGTCAGCACCGGGTCCTCGTCCATGAGCTTCTGCATGGCAGGCATGATCTTCTCCACGTCTGCCTTGGTCTTGGGGTTGACCGCCATGCTCATGATGGTTTCCGGGAAATCGGGAGAGGGCAGCACGAAACTCGTGGTCTCGGCGGTCAGGGTGTCGCCGGTCTTGGTCTCCTTGAGCTTGGCGATGGCAAAGATGTCACCCGGGCCTACCTCCTCGATGGGCTTCTGGGCCTTGCCCTCGAGCTGGAGCAGGGTGCCGAACCGCTCCTTGACGCCCCGCGAGGCATTGTACACCGTGGAATCGGGGGTCAGGGTGCCGGAGTAGCAGCGGATGACGCTCAAGGTCCCGGTGTATGGGTCGCTCATGGTCTTGAATACGTAGCCACAGAAGGGCTCGTCCTCGGAGGGCTTGATGGCGCGCTTCTCACCCTCTTTGCTGGTGAGCTCCGGGATACGGGCGTTCCGGGGCGAGAGACCCGAGGCGTTGATGAAGTCCATGAGGGGCTGCACCCCGATGTTCAGGAGCGCCGATCCCGCGAACACGGGCAGGAAGTTGCCCTGCGCAAGCCCGGCGGCAAGGGCCGAGGCGAGCTCGTCTGCGGTCAGCTCGCCACCCTCGAGATACTTCTCCATCAGGACGTCGTCGACCTCGGCCAGGTCTTCCACCACCCTGCTATACGTCTCCTCGACGAGATCGGCCATGTCCGAGGGTATGTCGGCCTCGGTGAATTTCCCGGAGCCGTCTTTTTCGTAGAGGTAGGCCTTCTTCTTGAGCACGTCCACGACGCCGGAGAACTTGTCCTCCGCGCCGATGGGAAGGGTGAGCACCAGCGGCTTGATCTCGAACACCTCGGCAATGTCGGCGAGCACCTGGTTGAAGTCGGCGCGCTCACGGTCCATCTTGTTGATGAAGCAGATGCGCGCGAGCTTCTCCTTGCCGGCCAGGTTCCAGAGGTTCTCGGAGTGGGGCTTGATGGAATCGATGGCGTCTATGACGAAGAGGGCGTTATCCGATGACTTGAGCCCCAGGAGAGCCTCGGAAGAAAAGTTCGGGTCGCCCGGGGTGTCGAGGATGATGACACCGACGTTCTTCCATTTATAGGTATGGAGCGCACTGAAGATGGACGACTGCCGCTTCTGCTCCTCGGGCTCGAAGTCTAGGACGGAATTGCCTTCGAGGACCTTGCCCAGGCGGGTCGTCGCCTTGGCGTTGAACAGGAGCGCTTCACCCAGGGACGTCTTGCCCGACCCGGAGTGAGACAGAATGACCACATCTCTCAGATTCTCCGTTTGGTATCTCCTCATCTGTTCTCCCTTCCATTACCATCTGTCTTAGAGCATAGGCTATTATCTGAAAAGGTGCGATCAAGTCAAGCCATTGCTGCCGGCGTGAATGCAAGGGTTTTCGGGGTGATACCCCTGTCCCGTCCGTCTCCGGCCCCGGTGATTTCCCCTGTCCCGCCTGTCTCCTCACGCAAGTGAGACTGCGCGCTCGATACCCCTTTGATTTGAGGGCCCATGGGCAAGCCGGGCGATTGCCGTTTGGCAATAGATGTGAGATAAAAAAGGCGTGTGGAAAGACATTTGCGGACACGAGGGGCCCATTGCCGCGCTCAAGGGGTTCATCCGGGAAGGGAGGATCCCACACGCGCTGCTCTTTACGGGGCCTATGGGCATCGGCAAGACCATGGCCGCCAGGGAGTTCTTCAAGGCGGTCAACTGTCTGGAGAGCCCGGGCGAGCCGTGCGATGAGTGCGCCTGCTGCAGGAAGGTCAAGGCAGGGCCCGATACCGCGACTCACCCCGATCTCCTCACGGTCTCACCGGAAGAAGGCAGGCAGGTGATCACGGTGAACGACATCCGGGACATGATCTCGGAGATCGGCCTCAAGCCGTTCGAGGCCAAGACCCGGTTCGTGGTGATCGAGCCGGCCGAGCAGCTGAACAAGGCGAGCTCCAACGCCCTGCTCAAGACGCTGGAGGAACCGCCCGCCTCAACGGTCATCATCCTGGTGAGCCACCGGCCCTCGCTGCTGCTGCCGACCATCGTATCGCGCTGCCGCGCGCTTAGGTTCGCTCCGCTTGATGCCGGCTCTTCACGCGACGGGCACCTCGACCCTGCGCTCCTCCGGCTCACCTCGGGCACGCTGGGAGGGCTCCAGGACTTCGACCCGAAGGTCGTGGCAGAGATGCGCACCGAGCTGATCGAGGCGCTGCTCGAGGGCAACCCGGTAAAGCTGGTGAGCCGGTATGCGCCGTCGCAGGAAAAGGCGCAGGGCCTGCTGCCCGTGGTCCTGCTGCTGGCCGAGTCCGTGATCCGCGATCTCTATGTCCTGTCCAGGGGAGGAGACGATCTCGTGAACCGTGAGCTCGAACGTCTGTCCTCTCCGCCGCCCGATCACCGGGGTCTGGACGATGCGGCCTCCTGCCTCAACGGCATCCGCCGGGGCACGGGAGAGAACATAAACCTCTCCAGCGCGCTCTCCGAGCTCTTCATGCGGCTCCAGTGCGCGGCAGGGACATAGCCCGGATGATGTGCAGGCCTTTCGAGTCCGCGGCCCGGCCGGGCCAGAGGCGAGACGCAGGAGGACTACGATGGGAAGTCCATGCCCCCGGATCTCCATCTGGAGCGCTTCGGTCTCTTCTTGAGCAGGATGTACAAGGCGCCGGTGCCCCCGTCGCAGGGCCGGGCCGAGCAGAAGGCCAGGACAAGGTGGGAGAGGCTGCCGGTGGTGAGCCACCTGATGAGCTGCTCCTTGATGACCGGGCCCTGGCTCGATTTGAGCCCCCTGCCGTGGATGACCAGCACGACCCGGTGACCCAGCGCGTGAGAGCTCAACAGGAAGGAGGTGATGGCCTGCTCGGCGGCCTGCCTGGTGTATCCGTGCAGGTCGAGGTGTGCCTGTACGGTGAACTCGCCTGCCTTGAGCTTGGTCATAGTCCTGGGGTCGAGCTCGACGGCATGGCCCTCCAGGTACTCCCCGGTGCAGGTGATGTCGAACTGGGCCTTGCCCCTGACCAGCGCGGTGAGCGCCTCGATCACCTCCCGGTTCTGCCTCTGCACGCTCTGGCGCACGGAATTCACGACCTGCCGGGGGTCTGTGGGCTCGGGTACGAAGGAATCGCTCTTCAAGCGCCTCACGCCTTGCATGGCATCTGCGAAGAGCTCCCGGTCCCCGGGCTCTGCCGGTGGAACCTCGAGCCTGGACGGCTGCGGTTCGGCGGCCCGCTTGGCCTGTTTTACCTTCAAGCCCTTGAGCTTCTTGAACGGTGCGTGGAACGGTTCGTCCTTTACGGCCATAACCTTTCAACCCTAACAAAAAAAGAAGGCCCACTCAATTCTCAAGGTGGTAGTGGGCCTAAAAAAGGAGGTCTATAGCTCTTGTGATAGATACGCTATAGGCTGGCCCCTTTATATCGGCCCATTTTTGCGTGTGTCAAATACCTTATTTTTATGGTATATTTAAAGAAAAGTAAATTAACTCGGGAGTTGCGATGAATATTCATCAAGTTCACATTTTCAACATCGCGGCCAAGACGCTGAGCATCACTCAGACGGCCAAGAAGATGCACCTCTCTCAACCCTCGGTGAGCATCCAGATCAAAGATTTGGAAGACTCCCTGAACGTGAAGCTGTTCGAGCGGATCAACCGGAGAATCTCCCTGACCGATGCCGGCCAGGTGTTTTTCGCCTATTCCGAGAAGCTCCTGAGTCTCATCGAAGAGATCGATGCGGTCATGAGCGAGTTCAGCTCGGGCGATGCCGGCAAGCTCGTCCTGGGGACCTCGGCCACGGTGGGCATCTATGTCCTGCCCAAGCTCCTCGGCGAGTTCAAGGAGCTCTACCCCAAGGCCGAGATCTCGCTCATGATCATGAACCGGCAGGAGGCCCTGGAGCGGTGCCTCTCCGGGGAACTGGACTTTGCTTTCCTCCAGGACCCCCCCCAAGCACAGCGACCTCCACTCCGACCTCTTCATGCACGACGACCTCGTGATCGTGTGCTCTCCAAAGCACCCATGGTCGAAGAAAGACTACCTCACCATCAAGACGCTCGTCTCCGAGCCCGAGTCCATCATCCTGCGCGAAGAGGGCTCCGGAACCCGGGGGCTCATCGAGTACGTGCTCAAGCGCTTCGGCATCGAGCGCAAGGTCATCATGGAGATGAGCTCATCGGAAGGCATCAAGCGGGCCGTGGAGGCGAACCTGGGCATCGCGGTGCTCTCCAGGAACGTTATCAAGACCGAGGTGAAGAATGGCACCCTGGTCGCGCTCAATATCCGGGACCTCAACACCAAGCGCGACTTCTACCTTACCTATAACAAGAAACGCAAATTCATGCCGCTCATGGACAAGTTCCACAACTTCATTCTCGAGAAAAGGGCCCTGGTGGGAACGACCATCGACAAGTAGGAAAGGCGGGGCCTGCGCGCCTGATCCCGCGCATGCCCCGCCCCTCGAGCCGTTCACGGGCTTCGGGGGACAAGGGCCCGGTCCGTTGCGCCGACCGGGGCATGAACTGAAGCCTTCGGTTCATTGTTCATTCACGGATAAATGCTCTTGACAGCGGCCAAGGCTGTGATGCATGTAACGGTTCTGTGCGCGGATGCAGGCACAGCGGTCCTCCGGTGCATCATTCTCCGGCCGGATCACGGCGTTTTCTCCGGTTCTGCTGAATCGTTCGCACGGCGGATTGCATCAGCTCGATATCGGGTCTGATGTCGAGGGTTATCTGCCGCATGCCCTGTATACCATCCCGGCACGTGCCAGGTAGAAGACACCTGTATCAAGAGAAGCGCTGCAGTGCGTGGTGAAAGTGTGTGCTGTCATAATTATAAGGAGCTATTTTAGCTCAACAATTTGTTGACAGCCCGCGAACGGAAGTGTTATGAATCACCATTCAGTTTTTGCGCAAGGAGAAGATATGCTAGAAATCAGGTTGCATGGAAGAGGCGGGCAGGGAGCTGTCACCTCGGCTGAGCTCATAGCCATTGCAGCGATCAACAAAGGCAATTTCGCCCAGGCGTTTCCGAGCTTCGGCCCTGAGCGAAGGGGTGCGCCGGTTGTCGCTTTCTGCAGGGTGGACGACCGAAAGATCAATATCCGGGCCAAGGTCTACGAGCCCGATGTCGTGATCGTCCTGGATCCGGGTCTCCTTTCGCTGCTCGACCCCACCGAGGGGATGAAGGACGGCGGTCTCCTGATCGTCAATACCCGCAAGGAGCCGAGCGAGGTCCTGAAAGCTCCGGGCCGCTCCATCAGGGTGGCAACCGTGGATGCGAACAGGATCGCCACCGAGGAGCTGGGAAGGCCCATCGTGAACACCACCATGCTCGGGTGTTTTGTCAAGGCAACAGGGCTGCTCGGCCTCGATGACATCAAGGAGCCTCTTCTGGAAAGGTTTGGCAAGAAACTGGGAGAGAGAAACCTCAAGGCTATGGAACGCGCATACCGAGAGGTTTCCATAGGGGAGTGAGAACCATGGCGAAACCAATGGAACAGATAACCTGGCAGGAACTCGAGACGGGCTGCGTGGTCACCGAGATCGGCAACGCCAGGGTGTACGAGACGGGATCGTGGCGCTCGGAGCGGCCGGTCGTGGAGGCGAAGCAGTGCATCAAGTGCGGCGTGTGCTGGCTGTTCTGCCCGGACGCCTGCATCGTGAAGGCCCCGGACGGCCACTTCGAAGCTGACCTCACCTACTGCAAGGGATGCGGGATCTGCGCAAGGGAATGCCCGGTGGGCTGCATCACGATGATCGCCGAGGAGGGGTGATAACGATGGCCAGACAGAGAAAAGGAATTGAGGTATCGATTGCCATGGCCGATGCGGTGGCGCAGGCCAACGTCGACGTCATCGCCGCCTACCCGATCACCCCGCAGACGCACATCGTGGAGCACCTTTCCGAGATCGTGGCCAACGGCGAGCTCGATGCCGAGTTCGTGCCGGTCGAGAGCGAGCACTCCGCCATGAGCGTGTGCTGCGGGTCTTCCGCGGTCGGCGCAAGGACCTTCACCTCCACGAGCTCCCAGGGACTGGCGCTCATGGCCGAGATCTTCTTCATCGCCTCCTCCATGAGGCTCCCCATGGTCATGGCCCTGGCCAACCGGTCGCTCTCCGGCCCCCTGTCCATCTGGAACGATCACACGGACACGATGATGGTCAGGGACGCCGGCTGGATCCACATATTCGCGGAGAACGGGCAGGAGTGCTACGACAACGTGTTCTGCGGATATCGGATATCCGAGGACCCGTCCGTCATGCTGCCCCTGGCCGTCAACCTCGACGGGTTCATCCTGACCCACATGATCGAACCGGTCATCTACGAGGACGACGAGACCATCCGAAAGTACCTCCCGGACGTGAGGATGAGAAACGCGCTCCATCCGGACAACCCGGTGTCCATGGGCTGCTTTGCCATGCCCGAGATCTACACCGAGGGCCAGATGAGCAGGGAGCAGGGGATCCTGAACTCCTATTCCACCATCATCAAGGCCTGGAAGGAGTGGGGCGACCTCACGGGCAGGTACTACCACCCCATCGAGACCTACCGCACGGAGGATGCGGACTACTGCATCGTCACCATGGGCTCGTACGGCGAGACCGCCATGGAGGTCGTGGATGCCCTCAGGGAGGAGGGAGAAAAGGTGGGGGTCATCAAGATTCGCCTCTGGAGGCCGTTCCCCTTCAATGACTTCCGCCGTGCCGTCGAGGGAAAGAAAGCCCTCATCGTCATCGACCGCGCCATCAGTTTCGGTGGGCCGGGCGGGCCGGTGGCCCTTGAGCTGCGTTCCGCGCTCTACGGCCGCCCCGGCGCCCCGGCGATCGTGAACTATGTCGCGGGCCTGGCCGGCAGGGACGTGTCCCGCAACGACTTCAGGAACATCATCCTGGAAGGCAAGGCCAAAGCCGAGAAGGGCGACACCGAGGGATACACCCTGTACGGCCTGAGAGGATAAGGAGCATAACCATGGATAAATTCTCGGTATTCTCATCGAGACTCGTTGATAAGTCAGAGAACTTCACATCGGGCCACCGGGCCTGCCAGGGCTGCGCCGAGGCGCTGGCAGTCAGGCACGTGATGAAGGCCCTCGGCAGGGACACCATCGTCGCGATGTCGACCGGCTGCATGGAGATCATCTCTTCGCCGCTGCCGCTGACCTCCTGGAAGGTGCCCTGGATCCACAACGCCTTCGAGAATTCGGCCGCGGTGATCTCGGGTTGCGAGGCGGGCATGAAGGCCATGATGCGCAAGGGCAAGATCCCGGCCAAGAAGATCAACTTCGTGGCCATGGGCGGCGACGGCGCAACGGCCGACATCGGCATGGGGGCCCTTTCCGGCGCCCTGGAGCGCGGGCACAACATGGTCTACATCTGCTATGACAACGAGGCCTATATGAACACGGGCATCCAGCGTTCCAGCTCGACCCCCTACGGCGCGAGCACCACGACCTCGCCGGCGGGCAAGGCGAGCATCGGCCAGCGCACCAGGAAGAAGAACATGGCCCAGATCGCGGTCGCCCACAACATCCCGTACGTGGCCACGGCCTGCTCGAGCTTTCCCTTCGACCTCATGGAAAAGGTGAGAAGGGCGGCCGAGACACCCGGCGCCGCCTATGTCCACGTCCTCTCGGTGTGCCCCACCGGCTGGAGGATCCCCACCCAGGAGGCCATCAAGTACGGCAGGCTGGCCGTGGACTCCTGCGTGTTCCCCCTCTACGAGGTGATCAACGGGAAGTACCGGCTTTCCTACAAGCCCTACAAGAAGCTCCCGGTCACCGAGTATCTCAAGGGCCAGGGCCGGTTCAGGCACCTGACGGACCGCGAGATCGAGCAGATTCAGCAGATGGTGGACATGGACTACGAGAGAATTCTGAAACTGAGCGAAGAGGAAGAGTAATATGGCTATAGATATCAATAAGATCGACGAGATCATCGAGCGCTACGACAAGTCCGAGGAATCGCTGCTCGCCATCCTTCAGGATTTTCAGCACACGTTCCGCTACGTCCCCGAGGAAGGCATGAAGAGGGTCAGTGAGGTCCTGGGCATCCCGGAGAGCAAGATCTATGGGGTCGGGACCTTCTACAAGGCCCTCTCGCTGGTGCCGGTGGGCAGGCACACCTGCAAGGTGTGCACCGGGACCGCCTGTCACCTGAAAGGCGCCCACACGCTGACCGACATCATCGGCAAGGAGCTGGGCGTCGAGCCGGGCGGGACGACCGAGGACGGGAGGTTCACCCTGCAGACGGTCAACTGTGTCGGCGCGTGTGCACTGGCCCCGGTCGTCATGGTCGACGACGAGGACTACTACGAGGGGTCTTCTCCCCAGGACGTCCTGAAGAAGCTCAGGGAGTACAAATAAGGGTCGGGGGGTGATGACCATGGAGAACATGAGGCTTCAGTCGGTTGATGAGCTCGCGAGATACAGGGCCAGGGTTTCCGGGTCGGAGAAGAGCGGCTACCCCGTCATCTGCATCTGCGGAGGGACCCCCTGCCTCGCGAAGGGGAGCAAGAAGGTCGCCGAGGCCTTTCGGAAAGAGATCGAGTCGCAGGGCATCAACTGCCGAATCGAGCTCAAACACAAGGTAACGGGCTGTCAGGGATTCTGCAGCAAGGGGCCGGTGGTTTCTTTCGGCAACGGCATCGTGTACCTGGAGGTCAAGCCCGAGCACGTGCCCGAAATCGTCGAGAAGACCGTCAAGAACAACCAGGTGATCGAGTCCCTGGGGTACCGGGACCCGGCCACCAAGAAGAGGGCGGCCTCCTTCAAGGACATCCCGTTCTACTCTTACCAGAAGGGGCTCATCCTCGGAGATTTGAGAGAGATCGACCCCATGGAGATCGACGACTACATCGCCAAGGGAGGTTATGCCTCGCTGGCCAGGGCCTTTGCCATGGACCCGGAGAAGGTCGTCGAGCTGATCGAGGAGTCGGGGTTGAGAGGCCGGGGGGGCGGCGGGTTCCCTACCGGGACCAAGTGGCGGTCGTGCCGGGCCATCGAGTCCGAGACCCGCTACGTGCTCTGCAATGGCGACGAGGGTGACCCCGGCGCCTTCATGGGCCGCTCCATCATGGAAGGAAATCCGCATGCCGTCATCGAGGGCATGATCGTCGGCGCCTGGGCCGTAGGCGCCCACCACGGGTACGCCTACATCAGGGAC
>JBASVF010000299.1:0-7270 GCA_049275795.1 Desulfomonilia bacterium | reverse complement strand
GCACTACCTGTTCTGGCTCGTTGCCGCAAACGCGGTCATCTTCCTGGCCTCGCTCTTTCTGGGCAGGTACCACATCCCGGCCCCGGAGATCGTGAACGCCATCCTCCACCCCCTCTCCCCGGCCGCGGAGGGCGAGGCCCGCCTGGCTGGCGTGGTGCTGTTCCAGGTGAGGGTGCCGCGCATTCTCATGGCCATGCTCGTGGGGGCAGGGCTCGGGATCACGGGGGCCTCGTTCCAGGGTATCTTCCGCAACCCCCTGGTCTCGCCCTACATCCTGGGCGTGTCCTCGGGGGGCGGGTTCGGCGCGGCGCTCGCCATCCTGCTCTTCGACGATGTTCGCGCCATCCAGCTCCTGGCCTTTGTCTTCGGCATGATCGCGGTGAGCATCACCTACCTCATCGCGCGGCTGGGGGGCAGGTTCTCCACCTACTCGCTCGTGCTCGCCGGCGTGGTGGTGGGCTCCTTCTTCTCCGCGCTCATCTCCCTGCTCAAGTACGTGGCCGACACCTACACCAAGCTGCCCGCCATCGTGTTCTGGCTCATGGGCAGCCTTTCCTCGGTCAAGATCTCGGACATGACCACGACCGCACCCGTGATCCTCGTGTGCATCGGGCTGCTCGTCGCCTTGAGGTGGCGCTTCAACATCCTCTCGCTCGGCAGCGACGAGGCCAGGGCCCTGGGCATCAACACCCGGGCGCTCTACGCGATCATCGTAGTGTGCTCCACCCTGATCGCGGCATCCATCGTGGCCATCGCCGGGATCATCGGCTGGGTGGGCCTGGTGGTGCCGCACCTGTGCCGCATGATGGTGGGCGCGGACCACGAAAAGATCATCCCGGCCTCTGCGCTCATGGGCTCGGCATACATGCTCCTGGTCGACAACCTCGCCAGGACCGCCGCGGCCCAGGAGATCCCGCTGGGCATCGTCACAGCCATCATCGGCGCGCCGTTTTTCGCCTATCTGCTCAAACGCTCGCAAGGAGAACACACATGACCTATCCTCTGACCACGCTGTACCTGGGATATGCGGAGCGCATCCCCTTCTTTCATTTCTTTCCCGGGATACGCACCGTATCGGTGGGCACCTATGGGTGCAACCTCAACTGCAGCTACTGCATGAACCAGCACCTGCTCAACGAGCCGGCCATGTTCCTCGACCTCTCGCCCGAGCAGGTCACCGCCAAGTCGCGGGCCGCCGGGGCGGGCCTGATCAGCTTCAGCGCCAACGAGCCTGCGGTGAGCTTCCCTTACTTTCTCGACATCGCGCAGGCGGCCCGCGAGCAGGACCTCCTGATGGGATGCTCCACCAACGGGCTGTTCACGGACGCGCAGATCTCTGAGCTCGTAAAGCGCATCTCCTGCGTGAATGTAAGCCTCAAGGGCCCGGACAGCGATTTCTACCGCGAGGTCTGCAGGGGGGGGAGCTTCGAGCGGGTCGTGGAGATCCTAAGAGCGCTTCATGCCTCGGGCGTGCACGTGGAGGTGACCACCCCGTACATCACGACCATGACGCGCCAGGACATGCTGAACATCGCTCAGACCATATCCGGGATCTCGCGGCAGATCCCCTGGCACATCTTCCGGCTCCTGCCCGAGTACCGGTGCACGGACCTGCCCAGCACGCAGATCGTGGACATGATCGAGCTGAAGAACGAGGCAGCGGGGCTGCTCGATTTCGTCTACCTCGAGAACTTCCCGAACTCCCTCTGGGTCGACACGCTCTGCCCGGCGTGCGGCGAGCTGATCTTCAAGCGGGTGAGCACCGGCGGCTGCGGGGCCACGCTCTTTTCCGCCAGGGCCGTGGACGGGGCGTGCCCGGGCTGCGGCTCGGCCGTGCCCTTTGTCGGGAGCGTGTGCATGGAGGGCGCGGATAAGGGGCCGGGAGACGACCCGAGGAAAGGCGTTATCGAGGTGGGCGGATGGAAGAGCGAGGTGGACATGGCAACCTGTCTTCCGGCAGACCAGGCAAAGCCTTGGCCCCTGGAGGCATACATCGCGAGCCACTCCTACCCCGGCGACATGACCCCTACCTCCGACGCCTGGGTCACGGACATGGCGCTGGCGGCCGTGGAAACGCTCAGGCCCGATCTCGTGGTGGCAACCTACTCCCAGTGCTCCTTCGTGGCCAGGCACCGCGAGGACGAGGATCTCTACCTCGAGTTCACGGACATCGCGCACCGGGAGATCCAGCGGCTCATCACCCTGAGCGGATACGACTACCTGGTGGTCGGCCTGGGCGACATGGTGCCGGTGAAGGGCACCATCAACCTCGAACGGCACATCCAGGGCATCGCCTCGGCTGACGAGGGAATCGCCGCCCTGTTTTATCCGGGACCCGGCGACGCCCGGTCCGTCTCCCGGCTCGAGGGGGTGAGCGCGGTCCATTCGCGCAGGGACATCGAGGAGATGCTCGGGCAGCGGCTCGACCCGGAGATCTGCGGAGAGTGCTTCGTGGTGCCTTGCGAGGGATGGCGCTTCCTGGCCTTCTCGTCCTCGAGCAGGTTCTCGCACCGCATAGACGCCATGGACGCAACCGTGCCGGCCTGGGGGAGCATCGCGGTGCCCGGCCATATCAGGGAGATCCGGGGTGTGCTCGCAGAGGCTGTTTCGGCCGGCAGGAAGGTTCTGCTGGTGATCCTCGACGGCGTGGGGAACCGCAGCTTCCCCTTCGAGGGAACGCCCCTTGGCAACTCGTTCGCGGACATCCCGTACGCGTCGTCGCTGCACCAGTACATGGTCATCTCCACGGGCGAGAAGGTCTGCCCGCACTTCTTTGCCTATCCGCACTGGAAGAGCTCGCCAAGGATCAACCCCTTATCGCGCCACGTTCCCTATCTCACGGACTGCCTCACCGCGGATGTCAGGCGATCGGGCAGGACCGCGGTGAGCGTGGGGAACCGGAGCATCATCACCCACACCGCATTCCCGGCCGACCTGACCATCGAGTGCCACTGCGCGGCCCTGCACCACTACGGGACCCTGGAGGTGATACCATGAAAAGGCATGTGACATTTTTCACGGCAGCATGGTGCATCCTGCTGCTCGCACCGGCCGCGTCCGGACGCGAGGCCGTGGACATGACGGGACGGCTGGTAAGGGCGCCCGAGAGGCTCGAGCGGATCGTCTCTCCTTACCGGGTGGCCACGGCCATCCTCCTGATCCTCGGAGAGCACGAGCGGGTCGTGAGCATCTCGACCGAGGCCAGCCCGGTTGCGCAGCGCATCTTCCCCCGGCTCAAGGAGGCCGGCATCGCGGACCGCCACTCGAGCGTCGAGGAGATCCTCAGGATGAAGCCGGACCTGGTCTTCACCTCGCCGGGAAATCAGGTCGCGGACCTCGAGGCCGCCGGCATCCCGGTCTTCTGCGTGGTGGTGGAGGACCCGGAATCCCTGATCCGGGGAATCGAGGCCATGGCCGCGCTCCTGGGCCACGAGGAGCGCGCCCGCGAGGTGGGCGCCTACTACCGCGGCAAGATCGACTTCATCGCCCGCCAGACCGCGTGTATAAAGCAGAAGAAAAAGGTCTACCTGGCAGGCCCCAACATGCTCACCGCCGTGGCCGGCGACTTCTACCAGGACCGGGTCATACACCTGGCAGGAGGCATCAACGTGTCCCGCGAGGGAAGGGGGGGCTGGGTCTCGGTCAGCAGGGAGCACCTGCTTTCCTGGAACCCCGAGGTGATCCTCACGCTGCCCTACCACAACCCCCTGCTCAAAGACGAGTTCCTCGCTGACCCGAGCCTCAGGTCCATCCCCGCGGTGTCCCAGCAGCGGGTGTATACCTTCCCCTCGTACCTCGATTCCTGGGACATGCCCATGCCCGAGTCCATCCTGGGCATCATGTGGCTATCGACCCTGCTCTACCCAGGCCAGGTCTACTTTGACATGGAAAAGGAGGCGCGGGAGTTCTACCTGAGGTTCTACGGCTCGTATCCCGAGCCCATCACTCTCACGGAGGTCGGAGAAGGATGATCCTTGTTCTCACCGGAGAAAAGGGCTCGGGCAAGACCACACTCCTGAAACGGCTTGTGACCGGGCAGGGGATGGAGGTCCAGGGATTCCTGAGCCTCAAGGAGATGGAGAACGGGCGGATCACGGGCATATCCCTGATGCTCCTGCCCGAGCAGGAACTCGTCCCCATGGCGACCACGACCCCGATCCCCACGAATGAGTGCACGAAGCGGTTCTACTTTCATCCCGGGGTTTTCGAGAGGATAAACAGCCGTTTCCGGAAGCTTAAGCCCGGGTCTCCCTTTATCTTCGACGAGTTCGGACTTCTGGAAATGGAGGGCAGGGGCCACTACCCGGTATTCCTAGAGCTCCTCGCCGCTTCGCTTCCAGCGCTCGTGGTAGTGCGGAGCGAGCTGGCAGAAGGGCTGTGCAGCCTCCTGGACAGGGCCTCGCAGGAGTACCGCTCGGTTTCCCTCGATCGGGAAGGTCCCCAGGAGGCTCTCAGACAAGTCGCGGAGTTCCTCTCCCGCGCACCAGGCGGGTGAGCCTGGAGGAGGGCGTCCCTCTCCACGATAGAAATGACAGGGGAGAAGAGATCCCCGGTTGACACGAGCGGTGCGTGCGCCATGGAAGAGGCTCTAGGCAGAATCGCCCGGTTTAGGGAGAATTGGGAGGACAAGGCATGATGGATATCCGGTTGTTCGAAGAAGGAGACTGGAGCGGTGTCTGGGGGATCCTCGAGCCCGTGTTCAGGGCCGGAGAGACCTATGCCTTCTCGACCGACATCACCGAGCAGGAGGCCCATCGCGTCTGGGTGGAGCTGCCTGCGGCAACATTCGTGGTAACAGGCGGCCCCGGTGAGGTCCTGGGGACGTACTACCTCAAGGCGAACCAGCCGGGCCCGGGATCCCATGTATGCAACTGCGGCTATGTCGTTGCGGAGCATGCACGGGGCAGGGGCATCGCCACGCGGATGTGCCGGCATTCGCAGCAGGAAGCACTGTCCCGCGGTTTCCTGTGCATGCAGTTCAACCTGGTCGTGTCCACCAACGAGGTTGCGGTCCGGCTCTGGAAGCGGGAGGGGTTCGAGACGGTCGGGACCCTGCCCGGGGCTTACCGGCATGCACGGCTGGGCTATGTCGATGCCTTCGTGATGTACAAGAAGCTCGAGGGGGCCCTGTCCTGAGGAGTGCGGACGAAGTCCTGACCGAGGGCCGTCCGGCGGCCTGGGATCGCCCGCATCCCGGATTCTCATCCCGGGCTGCCTGTCGCGTCCGGTCCATCGGCCTCGAGGTGCGAACCCCGGGCGCACCCGGAATCCTTCCCGGGATTGCTTTTTGCCGCCCTCAAAGGGTGGCGTCCTGCGAAACGTCCCAGTACACGAGTGCCGAGCGCACGCCCCGGGGCCAGACGTATTCGCCGTTCTCATAGGAGAGTCTGCGCTCCAGGAGCTGCCGGAGGTAATCGTCGTGCACGGTATCGCCCACGAGACCGAGCTTGCGTTTCACATCGGCAAGGGCCTCCTCGATGCTGGCGCTCCTCCAGGGCTTCCACAAGCCCGTGTTCTCCATGAGCACGTTCGCATAGATTCCCATCTGCAGCAGGGCGTTGTAGGCGATCTGGAAGTTTGCGCTGTCATACGGCTGGCCCCAGACGCGCATGGCCGCCTCGGCCATGACCCCGTCGCTGGTAGGCACCCGCATCAGCAGGAAGCAGGTCTTCTTCGTGACCTCCACCATTCGGTCGATGAACGTTTTGAAATCCGCAAACCCGTACATGGCGTGGGAGCACAGAGAAAAGTCGCACGGCCCGGGCTGGGCGTCAGGCCATGGCTCACGGATGATCTCAACGTTCAAGAGGCCCAGCTCGCGCACATTGCGCTCGAGGTACGAGGCCATGGAAGGGGAAGGCTCGACAGCCACCACCCTGGCCGCGTAAGGGGCCATGAGGCAGGTCCATGCCCCTGTGCCGGCCCCGATGTCGAGGACCGTAGACCCCGGATTGGACTCAAGGCACTTGAGGATAAAGTCCCTGCTCGAATCGGGATTCTCCCAGCGCTTGCGGACAATCTCCTGGAAGGAGTCCGCCCTGTTTTTCCACGCATCTCCTCCGCACGTGTCTCCGGGCTTGGGCGCCCGCTCGTGCTCCTCGATTACCTGTCGCCACAAGAGCAGCCAGTCGGTCAGATGTTCCATCATCGCCTCCAGATCGATATCTTCTCAAGAATCTCCTGTCTATTCGATTACCACCAATGGCCGTCCGCGGAAGTGGGCCACCTCGACCTCGATGTCGTAGAGCTCGCAGAGGTTCGCAGGGGTGAAGACCTCTTCCGGGCGGCCCGAGCAGAGGATCCGACCCCGCTTCATGAGCACCGCCTGGTCGGCGAGGGCCGCGGCCGCATTGGCGTCATGCGTGCTGAAGACCACGGTCTTCCCGGCAGCCCTGAGCGCGCGCATGAGATCGAGCACGCGCCTGGCGTTGCCCAGGTCGAGGTGCGAGGTGGGCTCGTCCATGAGCAGGACGCCGGATTCCTGCGCCAGGACCCTCGCCACCATGGCGAGCTGGCGCTCGCCTCCGCTGAGCGAGGGTACCGACCTGTTCTTCAGTCCCTCGATTCCCACGGTCCTGAGGGCCTCGAGCGCGATATCCCTGTCCCGAGCGCCCGGCTGCTCGAGGAGCCCGAGGTGCGGGGCCCTTCCCAGAAGCACATACTCGAAAACGCTCAGGTCGAAGGGGATCGACTCCTCCTGGGGCACCAGCCCGACCAGGTGCTTGGGCATCCTCTGCCCCGAGAACCGGGTATAGCCACAGACCTCGATCCCGCCCTCACGGGGGGAGAGCATGCCCAGGACCAGGTTGAGCAACGTGGTCTTGCCCGAGCCGTTGGGGCCCAGCAGGGCGCAGATGGCGCCCTGCTGGATCTCGAGCGAGAGTCCCTCTATGAAGCGCTCCCCGGGCGAGCCGTAGCTGAACGACACCGACTTGAGCGAGATCGCCGGTTTCGGAGCGCTCATTTGCCCACCCGTACGCTTGAGGTCATGAACAGCACGAGAAAGACGCCCGCGCCGATGAACGAGGTGAGGATCCCCAGGGGGATCTCGCCGGTGAGCACGGTCCTCGCCGTGTTGTCGCAGACGAGCACGAAGAACCCCCCAAGGAGGAGCGAGGCGGGCAGGGCTATCCTCGCATCCGAGCCGAACATCTTGCGGGCTATGTGCGGCACGATGAGGCCGACCCAGCCGATCTGGCCGGCCTTGGCTACGACCACGGCGGTCGAGGCCACCGTGGCCGCCAGCAGCACGAGCCGCTCCCTGCCGGGC
>JBASVF010000298.1:0-5649 GCA_049275795.1 Desulfomonilia bacterium | reverse complement strand
GTGCTGGGGGAGAGTATCCTGGGCCGGGCGATTGGAAGCGGCAGGCTCGAGGTGAGGATCGTTCACCTGCGCACGTACGGGATAGGCAGGCACCAGGTGGTGGATGACACACCCTACGGCGGCGGGGGCGGCATGATCCTCAAGCCCGAGCCCATCGCCGCAGCCCTGGAAGACCTGCCTTCGGCCGGCCACGTGGTGCTCACCACCCCACGCGGGAGGCTCTTCCGGCAGGAGGATGCGCTCCGCCTGAGTTCGCTGGATGTTGTCACCATCATATGCGGGCACTACGAGGGGGTGGACGAGCGCGTGAGCGAGCTCTTCGTGGACGAAGAGCTCTCCATCGGCGACTACGTGCTCACCGGCGGTGAGTTGCCTGCCATGGTGATTCTGGATGCAGTGGCGCGCCTGATCCCGGGAGTGCTGGGGCACGACACGCTCCAGAGCGGTGACTCCCACTACCAAGGCCTGCTTGAACACCCACACTACACCAGGCCGCGGGAGTTCAGGGGGATTAACGTCCCCGAGGTGCTGCTCTCCGGGGACCACGAGCGGGTCCGCGCTTGGCGCAGGGAACAAGCCATGAAGAAGACCCGGGAAGCGAGGCCCGACCTTCTCAGTGAGGGGTCGGAAGAGGGAAAAGGTGAACGGAAATGAGGGACCTGCCGTCCATGAAGCCCAAGAAGGCAGGAAGGCTGTATGTGGCCCTGGTTCACTGGCCATGCGTCGACAAGAACGGGCAGGAGATCGCCACGGCCATCACGAACTTGGATCTGCACGATCTCGCAAGAGTATGCTTGACATATGGTATAAATACGCTCTATATCGTTCACCCAAACGATACCCAGCTGAAGTTCGCCGGGAGGATCATGGATCACTGGCTTCATGGGTATGGAGGCGAGTACAACCCCGCACGCAAGAAGGCCTTTGAGGTGATTTCACTGGCGCGGAACCTGGAAGAAGTAAAACGGCAGACCGGTGCATACATGGTAGGGACATCCGCTACGCACGTCGAGGGGTGCATCTCCTGGAAGCAGGCGCGAAAGCTTGCGTCCGAAGAAGGGGTGTGCCTGGTGTTCGGGACTGGATGGGGGCTGGCCCCCAGGGTCCTCCGTGAGCTCGATGCAGTCATCGAGCCCATCGACGAGTGGAGCGGCTTCAATCACCTGTCCGTCCGTTCCGCCGTTTCGATCACAATAGACAGGATTGCAGGAGGGAGGATATGAATATCATCGACAAGTACGAACAGGAGCAGATGAAGGACAATCTGCCTGAGATAAGGATCGGGGACAAGGTCCGGGTATCCACGCGGATCGTCGAGGGATCGCGGGAAAGGCTCCAGGTTTTCGAGGGGGTGGTCATTGCCCGGCACCGTGGCAACAACCGCGAATCCATCACCGTACGCAAGCAGTCCTATGCCGTTGGTGTAGAGAGAGTCTTCCCCCTGCACGCACCTGTTGTCGAAAAGGTCGAGGTGGTCAGCCACGCCAAGGTCAGAAGGGCCAAGCTCTACCACCTGCGCGCCATGAGAGGAAAGAAGGCCCGCCTGAAAGAGCTGCGCTAGGTGCATGCCACTCGAGGACTCCCTCATTGCACGGGGGTGCTGGCCCCTGTGCGGGGTCGACGAGGCGGGTAGGGGGCCGCTGGCCGGCCCCGTTGCCGCAGCCGCGGTGATCTTGGAGCCCGGGCACCGCCTGAGGCTTGAGGTCCGGGATTCCAAGAGCCTGAGCCCTTCCCAGAGAGAGCGCCTCTTCGAGACCATCATGACCTCTCCCGGGGTACAGGTAGGCTACTCCCTGGTCGACGAGCGGTGCATCGACGAGACGAACATCCTCTCGGCAACGCTCAAGGCCATGAGAGAGGCGGTGTTCAACCTTCCGCAGGCGCCCCGGTTTGCCGTAATAGACGGGAACGTCGCGCCCGACCTTCCATGCACGTGCTACACAGTGGTGAAAGGCGACCGGCTCGAACCTTCCATATCCGCAGCGAGCATCGTGGCCAAGGTCATCCGGGACCGGCATATGGAACAGATGGACAGGCTCTACCCGGGGTACGGGTTTGCCCGGCACAAGGGGTATCCCACCAGGGAGCATTTTGAGGCCATCCGGCGCCTGGGTGCCTGCCCGATACACCGGAGGAGCTTTCGGGGTGTCCTTCCGCTCGACTCGGGAGAAAGGTAGCGGGGGCGAAGCGATCGCCCGGGATTTCCTGCAGGGAAAGGGCTACCGGATCCTGGACATGAACTTCCAGGTACGCATGGGCGAGATCGACATCATCGCCCGGGACCATAAGACCGTGGTGTTCGTGGAGGTCAAGTCATCCAGCGGTGAGAGGTTTGGCAATCCCCTGGAATGGGTGCCTCCCTGGAAGCAGCGGCGGATCATCCGGATCTCCCAGGCATACCTTGCGAAGAGGCGCTTCCATGATGTCCCGGTGCGCTACGACGTCGTGGCCGTCGACTCCGCGGGGAGGGTCTTCCATGTCGAAGATGCGTTCAGGCCGGCGGGTGAGCTTCCTGTGTGACCAGAACTTGGGCAGGCTTGCCAAGTGGCTGAGAATCCTGGGCTTCGATGCCGAATACATGCGCAGATGGGATCCCGGGAAAATCGAGCAGGCCCGTGTCTCCGGCAGGTTGCTGCTCACCAGGAGGCGCGATTTGGCGCGAGATCCGAATTCACTGGTCCTGGAAAGCGATTATCTGAAAGATCAGCTCATCTCTCTTGATAAACATCTGAATCTCGGGAAAAAGCTCGAACCCTATTCGCGGTGCAGCGTTTGCAACACCCCCCTGAAGTGTGCTACACCACACGACGTGAAAGATCTCGTACCGGAATACGTGAGTGCCACGAGCGACACGTTCGCCAGATGCCCGCGCTGCAAGAGGATCTACTGGAAGGGAACCCACGCGAAGAGAGTCGGGGACTTCATTCGCAGCGTATTTCCCGATTGGGGGGATGCATGAGCAAGCCTGACCTCGAAAAGCTGCTCGCCCTGGCGAAGGGAAAGCGCAAGATTTTCATCGTAACGCACGAGAACCCTGACCCCGACAGCATCGCCTCGGCCTTCGGGCTGAAGTACATCTTCCGAAAGATGGTGGGCGTGACGCCGGTGATCGTTTACAGCGGCATCATCGGAAGGGTCGAGAACCAGTGCATGGTCAAGCTCCTGAACATCGACATGGTGCCCTTGAGCTCGGTCAATCTCCGCAATTCCTCGGTGGTCATCCTGGTCGACTGCCAGCCCCACACGGGCAATGTCATCCTTCCGCCCGGGGTAAAGCCGACCGCGGTCATCGACCACCACCCGCTGCGAAAATCTTCCACCAAGGCCGAGTACATCGATGTGCGAAAGGGAATGGGCAGCACCTCCACCATCATTACCCAGTACATCAAACAGCTGGGTCTTCCCCTGGATCGAAGGGTGGCCACGGCCCTGTTCTACGGCATCAAGTCAGACACCCGGGACCTGGGAAGGCAGTCCGCGGACGCCGACGTGCGGGCCTCGGTCTACCTGTTCCCCAGCACCCTGCAGAAGAAGCTGGCCCGGATCGAGCACCCGGAGAAGCCCAAAGAGTACTTCATCGAGCTCTACTCCGTGCTGGACAACGCTCTCATCTACGGTGATGCGGTTGTTGCCAGGGTGAACATGATAGGCTGGCCCGAGATGATCGGCGAGTATGCCGATACGCTCATCGAGATGGAAGGAATCAGGTGGTGCATGTGCTACGGCAGGCACAACGGCTCATTGCTCTACTCCATCCGCACCACCCGGTCGAGCCACATGGCCGGCGTCCTGGCGCACAAGCTCAGCCACGGCATCGGCAAGGGCGGAGGGCACGAGACCTTTGCCGCAGGCAAGATCGACCTGGTCCAGGCGCTCAAGAAGGTCAAGGACCCCGAGGACATCCTGGTGAAGCGGTTCATCAAGGAAGTCTCGCCGCGGGGTACGGAGCCCGTGCCGCTCATCAGCCGGGACAAGGCCGAGATCAAGCCCCCGGCCAAGCCCTCCTCAGAGCCCGGTCCCAATTCCTAGGAGCCGTGCCGCATAGCGGACCATCTCGGGATCTTCCGGCTGGCCCACCTTCTCGATGCCGAACTCCCGCTCCATGGACCCCGACCTGACAATGCCCGCGATCTCCCATGCATAGGGATGGAAATGGAACCGCTCACGGTGCAGGTGGTTGGCCAGGGCGTTGAGGAGGCAGTTGGTTGAATTCGGGTCCGTGTCCGAGGGTTTCACCCATCCCAGCGAAGAAATCGTTTCGAGTATGGCTTCCTCGTCATAATCCAGGAAGGCGAGCGGGTGAATGTTCACCGGCCAGCGCGAGGGAGGAGCCGTGAGGTCTTCGTCGCTCAGGAAGTACGGCCTCAGCTCCTCGCCGGCAAGCTCGATCAGCGGGTCGCGCACAGAACGGTGCGAAAACGTCTGGAGCCGGGCATTGGTCTGCATGACGGCCGAGCTGATGGGAGCCTGGCCCGGGGACCAGCCGTAGGCCGCCAGCGGGATGTGGTACGAGATCGCGGTCTTGAGCACCATGGCCTTGATCATCCCAATGCAGGTGGTGCAGATGGAGCTCGCCCGGTCGAGGGTCTTGGGGCTGTAGATATCGTGTGTGGCCGCCAGGCCGAAGGCCTTCTTCATGAGCGGGAAGGGCGGGCGGAAGACCATGCATGCCGCTCCCAGCGTATCGGTCATGTGCCGGATGTTCTCCAGGGCCTGCGGAGAAATGAACCCGTTGTCGAAAACCAGGGCCAGGACCTTCAGGTTGTACCTTCGCGTGAGCAAGAAGAGCGTGTAGGTCGAATCCTTGCCGCCGCTGTAGGCGAGGATGGCATCGAAGGGGCCCGTACCGCGCCTGCTTTCCAGGAGGGTCTCGAACTTCTCGAGGTGGGCCTTCTTCTCGGCGATATCCGGCACGGGGATGTTCCTGCAGTAATTGCAGACCCCGTTCTCATCGAACGAGATGCCCGGAAAGGTATCGGGCAGAACGCATCGCGAACAGATCGTCATTGCTTGAGCGCCTCCTTGTCTATCTTGCCCGAGGGCTTCTTGGGCAGGGCCCTCACGATGGTAAAGTGCCTGGGATGCTTGTGAGGGGCGAGCCTCCGGGCGATGAACGCCTTGAGGTTTTCCAGGTCGAAGGTCTTTTCGTCCAAGGGCACCAGGAATGCCTCGGGCACCTCCGAGAGATACTCGTCCGGCCTCCCGATCACGGCCGCCTCGTGCACCATGCCCGACTCGACGAGCGCGTCCTCGATCTCTCGGGGAGAGACGCGCTCTCCGCCGATCTTGAGCATCTCCTTCTTCCTGCCGGTGAGGTAGATGTACCCCTCGTCGTCCATGTGACCCAGGTCGCCGGTCACGAGACCCCAAGGCTTCAGGACCCTGCGTGTCTCATCGCCGTCTTTCCAGTAGCCGGCCATGATGTTGTCGCCCTGAGCACAGATGTTGCCCACCTGGAAGGGCCCCAGGGCCTTCCCCTCGTCGTCCCGGATGGTGATGCTGACGCCGGGGATGGGAATCCCGATGGAGCCGAGCTTGCCTTTGGTAAGCTTCTCGGGCGGGAGGTAGGTGAGCCTTGCCGAGGCCTCGGTGGCTCCGTACATGATGAAGACCGAGGCACGTCCCGTGCATTCGAGCAGCCTCCGGGTG
>JBASVF010000297.1:0-9240 GCA_049275795.1 Desulfomonilia bacterium | reverse complement strand
GTCCTTGACGATGTCCGTGGACTCGAGGACGTTCAGCTCCATGCCCTCAAGGATGTTGCAGTAGAACACGATGCTGGTACCGTCGGTCTTCTGCGGGCTCCTCACGAAGGGCTCGCCCTCGACCATGAGGCCCAGTGGATTGGTCATGAACCGTTCTTCGAGCTCCTCGGGCCGAACACCCAGTGCCTCGGCATAGGTCTCGACCGCGGGCTTGCCGTTGAACTCGAGTACCTTCCTGGAGGAGGTGTCCACCTTGGTAGCGGTCAAGGTCTTGCCCAGATCGACAAAGCTCTGAGTCTTGATGATGTCAAACTTCGCGGCCGGCTTCATCAGCACCAGGATGGCGGCATCCTCGTACGCCTTGCCGTCGGAGCAGACGAAGGTGTTCTTGAACTTGAGATCGTCACCGGCCGAGCCGCCCACGAAGAACACGTTGGTGAGGTCGCCCAGTTTGTCCATGAGCCGCTCCTCCGCACCGCTCAGGCCGTCGATGAGAATGAGGCCGATGTACTGAGAGGGGTCCATGGCGGACATCGTTACGCCAAAGCGCTTTTCGAAATTGCCCAGGGCCTGTGGGATCCTGTTCTCGGTCCCGACCTTCTCGACAACCTCTACGGCCGTCTCCGCTATCACGTCCCGCCCGATGGTCATGACCACCACCGAGCCCTTGAGCATATGCCCGGAGACGATCTCGCCGGCGGTGGAACACCCGACGACCGGCGAGGACGGGAAAAGCCCCCGGAGCTCTCGGGCGAGCTCGGCCTGATCAAAGGAAGACGAGGCAAAATAGATGACCAGTGCAGGCTTGACCGAGGCGGCCTGCTTCTGAATATCGTTAACAGCGGTTTTCAGCTCGTGTGACGTGGAATGAAACGTCTGTATGGGCATGTTTTCCTCCTTGAAGAATGCTGATTAGTTTATGCCGAATTCCTTGGCGATTTCCCTGAGCTTGTTGATGATTACCGGGTCGTCGGGCGAGTTCATGTCATAGGCGTCAGGCTTGATTCCCTTGAGCGTGAGCTTGGTTTTGATGGACCCCATGATCAATTGATTGCCCTTGGATCTCTTCTCGATGATTTCATCGATCATTTTGCGGATTCTTCCTGCCATTGCTTCCTCCTGGAGTAATATCGGCGTTCAGGCCGTCTCACCGTCTGCAGCAGCCACGGCTCGCACTTCTATTCTTGCTTGTGAGCGGGCAACTGTTCACAAGTCGGTAAAGTAGAAGGAATTCTTTATGACCGCAGACCTATAAACGGAAATTTTTCTTTCGTAGACACATCGTCAATTCAGCCGGGAAAAGGCGATCAAGCACTCACGGGACCGCCGGTATGAGGCAGAGGAGGGCCTTTATACCAGGTAAAAGATAATTTCTGTCCGAAACATTGCGAAAGCTCCTGCCAGGGTTTGGGTGCGGTTGAGCACGGTTAGAGCCCGATGCAAGCCACCCGTGCATTTCGAGCGCCTTAACGGGGGAGCTCGATAGAGGCCCTGTTCCCGGCTCGCCGTGGAGGACCGGGCCGGGCGCCTTGAGAACATGGCGTGCGGGCCCCTTTTCGTTACCGTGCGGATCTCATCTGCACACGGGTGCCGACCCGGGCTTGAGGCTCCAGAGGTATTCAGCGATCAGGGGGATCTCATCCTTGGAGAGTTTGGCGCCCTTGGAGACCATCTCGGAAACGGTCTCGACCCAGTCATCCAGGTCTTCATCCCCCAGGTCGTCGCAGATTCGCTTCGTGGTATGGCACACCGTGCACTCCGCCATGACAATGACCGGGGGATCTCCTCTCTGCTGCGCCCGTGGTGCCTCGGGAGATGGGATACTTAAAACCAGGAACAGAAGGCATCCTGTTATTGCAAGGAACGTAACGATCGGATTCTTCATGCCGCACCGTCCTCTCAATGTCTTGCCGTCATGCTGGAAAACACTGCCAGGATAAGAAAACAATACGTAATGAAGCGCGAAACACAACAGGGGAGGGCGGATGGCATTTTCTTTTCAAACAGTTAAAGCGTAACGAACGGGGTATCGCCGGCCGTCTTCCAGCAAACGGCCGGCGCACCGCCGGCATAGCGCGCGTTCCCGGACAGGTGCGGCGCTGTGTCATGCCATGGAAGTGCACGGCTTGAGATGTACCTCCTGCAGTGCATATCAGAATCATATGCGCATGCGGCCGATATTGCTCGTCGTACTGTACATGGCCGTGGCGGCCGAGCCGCTCACACTGGCTTTCGTCCAGGGACATCCGCATCTGAATGCCTTTACCGCCCGGCAGATCCAAGATTTCACTTTCAATGTCATGATAAGTATGCTAGCGGTGACCGGGCGGCCGGGAAAGGCCGGCCCGCATGAAAGGTGGCTGCAGTGATGCCGGAAACGATGTTCTCGACGGGGGTTACCAGGCAAGGCATGGTATCGCCTCTAAGCAGCGCCTTAAAGCAGTAGACAGTAGATGCGCACCTATTGCCTGCTGATCTCCTCTCCCCGGTTCGCCCGCCACTTTCCCCGGGGCATCGTCGAGATCGCCGGTTTCCTGAACGCGAACGGCTGCGCGACCGAGGTTCTCCCCCTTGCCCACTACATAGGCGCGGTGAATCCAGGCGAGGGGTTTACCCCCGAGTACGAGGCCCTCATCGAGGGCATCCTGCGCGAGACGCTCGCATCCTCTCGGCCGGCCGTGGTCGGCATCAGCAACACCTTCACCACGGACTACCCTTTGTGTCTCAAGATCCTGGAGATCTGCAAACGCATCGACGGCAACCTGGTGACGGTCATGGGCGGGCCGCATGTCACCTTCAGCGACGCCGATTGCCTCTCCTCGCCTGCCGTGGATGTGGTGGTGCGCGGAGAGGGCGAATGGACCATGCTCGACCTGCTCTCCTGCCTGAAAAAGGGCGCGGACCTCTCGAGCGTGGCCGGGATCAGCCACAAGCAGGGCGGCCTGATCGTCCGCAACCCGGACCGGGAGCTGGGAGACATCGGCAGCATCCCGCCCATCGACTTTGGCCTGCTGCCCGCCGACTTTGTCCGGGAAGCCCAGGTGTTCGGAATCTCGACCCGCGGATGCGCCTACCGCTGCCGGTACTGCGTCGAGAGCGTATTCTGGAGGAAAAAGAGGAACTACCCGGTCAAGCGCGTGGTGGACGAGAT
The DNA here is from genome assembly GCA_049275795.1 of Desulfomonilia bacterium. Classification (GTDB taxonomy): domain Bacteria; phylum Desulfobacterota; class Desulfomonilia; order UBA1062; family UBA1062; genus Phosphitivorax. The sequence goes on along the minus strand of JBASVF010000297.1, from coordinate 6,089 downwards.
GGAGATCCTCGACCGGCGCTACGGCAACAAGGTCCTGGGCTTTTTCGAGAGCATGTTCGACCCTGATTCCACGCTGCTCTACCAGCTCTGCGACGAGATCGCCGGCCGCGGGCTCGGCCTTTGCGACGGGTTCAACTTCCACATGAGGCCCGACAGCGTAAACCGGGACAGGATCGAGGCGATCCACCGCACCGGCATGAGCAGGGCCATCCTGGGCGTCGAGAGCGTCTCTCCCAAGGTGCTCAAGATGATGAACCGGTCGAACATGGGCCGGGAGCGCATCATCGATGCCTGCCGGATCATACGGGAAAAGGGCATATCCGTGCACACGTACTGGATCGTGGGCCATCCGGGCGATACCCCCGAGGAGGCCGACGATTCCTTCAACTTCCTGGTCTATCTTCTCGAGAACGACCTGTGCCAGACGGCCGAGGCCATGATCTTTCAGCCCTATCCGGGGACCTGCTTCTACACCGAACCCGAAAAGTACGGGGTGGAGATACTTGAAACCGGCTGGGACAGGTGGAACCGCTTCGACAGCTACCCGGTGAGCCAATTGAAGGACTTCAGCGCCGAGGATATTCACAAGGCATGGAAGAGGTTCGACAGCTATCTCCATACCTGGAGGCGCCTGTCCAAGCTGGGGGGCCTGACCGCCTGAGGGGATGACCCGTCCCCGGCGCCCGTTGGAACGCCTGCCACTGTCGGAGCCGCCGGCCGGGTGCCAGGCAGGTTTTAAGCCCTGCGTCATGGCTTTCACGCTACACTGAAAACAGTCATCCGGCATTCTCCCAGCCAGATGTCACCCTTTCAATCGAGTGCAGGAAGCGGCAGGCGCTTTGACGCGCTTCATTCCTCAGCAGGCTCGACTCCCCGGAACCCGGGCCTGATCGCCTGGATGAAGGCGTTTCTCAACAGGCTGCCCAGGGCCCGCCAGTAGCCGATATCCTGCTCCTCGAAATCCCCCTTTATCGGGATGTCGGTTGCCACCCGGTCCGTGGGAGGGTTTTCCAGCACGGTGGTCGCCGCGCCCAGCAGGGCTTCCCACGCCTGGTCGAGCAGGCTCTTCTCCTCGTCTCCCAGGTCCACGATCTGAAGGTCCTCGAACAAGGGGCGCACGTATCCCTCAAAGGACCCGCCGGATGCCGATATCTCGGAGTAGAGCCTGAGTGTCCCGTCCTCCACGTCGAAGTTCCCGTATGCCTTGAAGAAATCATTCAGCCGGACCAGGTCGAGATCGGTGACCGAGAGCTTGAGGTCAAAGGCAGGCTCCCGGGAGAAGGTGTCGACCTCCGCAAGCAGCCTGATCTCGGGGTCGTTCTCTCCCGGCCTGTTGTAGGCCTCGATGGCCGCGAACTTGTCCCGCGCCACCGATCGGCTGTTGGTGAGGTTGGAGGCATGCAGGAACACGTTGCTCAAAGAGACGTCCACCTTGGGGTCGGTGGAGAAGTTGCGGTAGTGGATGGTCGCGTCCACCACGTCGAGCTCGTTGATGCTGAAGGGAAACAGCTCTTCGGTGACCTCGATCCAGCTCTGGGGAAGGTCGGTTTGCGACTCTTTATCCGTTGGGCCGCGCACGAAGTTGATCTCGGGCCCGTAGAGGGTGACATCACCGACGAGTGCGCCCCGGACGAGCTCGGGCCACTGCACGGACAGCTCGATGCGGTCGATGTCGATAAAGGGCACGGGCACCTCGCCCGTGGTCTTTTCAAGCGAGAATCCCTGGATCTCGTAGGCGCCCCGCCAGAGATGCACATCGATGTCCTCGACCTCTCCCCGGTAGCCTTCCTTTTCACCCAGCACCCGGTTTACGTAGCCCAGGAGGATGTGGGGCAGCATGAGACGGAAGGCAACGAGGGCCGCCGCGATCAGAAACAAGGCGATCAGTGTCCTGCTGTGGAGGATCTTTCCGACTGTGCTCATGGGGCCCCTCCGCATGCCCGGTGCCCCGGGTTGGCGGGCCGTTGCCCGGATAGGTTACATTATGGGGAGGAGTTTGCGCCTTCTCAATGCATGGACGGGCCCTTTACGAAAGAACGCGGGTGATTCTTTACGAAAGGGAAGGGAACGCGTTCCGGCCGCCGTGCATCGGGCCTGAGGGCCGTGCCGGTGACGGATCGGCTGCTTGGAGGGCGTTTTCGCTACCGTTTCACCGGGCGGTCTGCACCGCACTGCCAGCACGACGTGAACTGGGGGCCGTGCTCCTCGCCGCAGCCCGGACACCTCCACGGGCTGCCTTTATCGCAGGAAGAAACCTCACCGCCCGTATACCCGGAAACGATCGATTCGGCCGCATCGAGCTGACCGTCGTCCAGGATCCACACCGAGGGATGGCCGTCCGCCGTGGCCTGCGCCTGCATGAGGGATTCGTTGCGGACGATGGACTCTACGCCGCCGGCATCGAGCAGCGCTTTCACGCAGTATGCCTCACCCAGCGAGCAGGTTGTGTAGACCTTCTTCATGTACGCCTCCCGAGGATTGCTCTCAAGCCGCGGCACACCCGCTGTGGAGCACGTGCCTGCACCCCGGTCGTTCGCCGGTGCCTGCCGGACCGGCTAGCATCCATGGGGCGCCTCCTGCCTGCACTCGATGATGCGCATGAAGCGCTCAAGGATCTCATCCCGCACCGGGGGCTCGATCCTGGGGTTGATGCCCTGGCTCACGAAGGACTCGTCCCGGATGTCGTCCTTGCACAGCTCGAGCAGCTTTGCATTGCTGAAGACATAGTCGGGCGGCCTGTTGAGCCTTTTGGCTATCTCGTCCCGTGCGAGAAAGATTTCCTTGAACAGCTCCTGCCGGTTTTTGCCGAGCCGGTTGTATCCCTTGGCCTTTTCGTATTTTTCCAGCTTTTTCTTTCCGTCGTTGCTCCCGTCCTGGAGCATGAGGTTCTGGAGAATGTAGGCATCCATCAGCCCGCTGCGTGCGAGCTTGTCGAACAGGGCTTCCTTGAGCCTGAAGAGATGCTTCACGTCTCCCATGGCATACTCGATCGCAGCCCTGCTGATGGGCCGTTTCATCCAGTTGTACTGCTGGAACTTCTTCTTGTTCAGGGGAACTATGCCCAGCTCATCTTCGAGAACGTACGCCAGGCCCTGTTTCGGGTAGCCAAGCAGCGAAACCGCGGGTCTCAGGTCGAGCACGGAGCGCAGCCTAATGCCGCAGGCAGACTCGAGCAGGGCAGCGTCGCTCGATGAATCGTACATGATCTTGAGCAGATCCCTTTTTTCGAAAAGCTTTTTTATCCCCTGGCCGTGCCGCACCCTGAGCGGGTCGATGATGATCTCGTTCTCCTGGTCGAAGACCTGGACAAGGCAGAGATGCTCCCCGTAGCAGTGCAGGTTGAATTCGGCCTCGATGTCCACGGCAATGACCTTCCGGCCCTGCTCGTCGAGGGAGTCGAGGTAGCGGTGGATCTCCTGGTCGTTCTTCAGCTCGATGATGCTCATGAATGATTCTATACCCCATTTGCAAAGGAATGCATACCCGAAGCATCCGGCGGGCCCAGCCGGAAATCATGAAAGGCAGGGGCGCAGCCGTCCGGTGCAGGGCATATTCGGTCCTGTTCAGCCGGCCCCTTTCCCTTGGAGCGGGTATGGTGGTATGAGGTATTTTTGAATTGCGATGCCGACCATGAAGCCGGGGAGGTAAGAATGCAGATCTCTGTGGATCACGAGGCATGCAGCCTGTGCGGGCTGTGCGTGCGCGAGTGCGCGGTGGGGGTGTGGCGGATGAAGGATGGCAGGCCCGACCCGGATGCGCCGGAGCTGTGCAATCTCTGCAGCCACTGTATCGCGGTGTGCCCGTGCGATGCCGTGCGCCACGAAGGGCTCGATGTCTCGCAGACCGTGAAGGCAAACCGGGAGCTCGATCCAGCCATGTACCGGGACATCGTGCTTAGCCGCCGGAGCGTGAGGCGATACGAGGACAAGCCCGTGCCCAGGGAGCTCATCGAGATGATCCTCGACCTTGCCAGGTATGCGCCCACGGCCAGCAACAAGCAGAATGTGGGCTATGTGGTTGTTACCGACCGGGAGCTGCTACGGAGCGCGGCCGGGCAGGTCTCCGGGTTTGCGCAGGGGCTGCACGAGCGACTCATTCGAGGCGTGCCCGGCTGGATCATGAAGGCCTTTGGCCTTAACCGGAACCGCTATATCCAAGTCATGGACCGCATCAGGGAGCAGGGGCCAACCGGTAGGGACTTCATCCTCCACGACGCACCGGTGCTCATCCTCATCCACGCTCCCGCAAGGTCGCCCTTTGCCTGCGACAACTGCGCCACCGCCGCGACCACGATCATCAACTACGCCCACTCGCTGGGCCTGGGTACCTGCTTTATCGGCTTCCTGACCGTTTCCTTGCGGTTCTCGGCCTCGTTACGCAGCCGGCTGGGCGTGCCCCGGGGCAGGAGGGTGCACTCGTGCCTAGTCATGGGCTATCCTGACATGACGTACACACGCACGGTATCCCGGCAGAGGCCGGACATTGTCTGGAAGTGACCGATACCGCCTGGAGCGCCGGGTTTGGATGAAAGGTATCGGCCGCAGCCTTCACTTTTCCGGTCGCCGCACACGCATCGTGCGATGCCGGATCAGGCACCACGGTCGCTGGCATCGAGCCAGGGAGAACGGAGCAAAGAGGACGGCCCTTTGCCCATTCCCGCCCTGGTTTTTCATCCCAGCCACTCAGGGTTCCAATACGTGCTGTCAAAGGTGCGGGATGTCTTGTAGAGCTCGAGCCTGCCTTTCTGCGCCGCGGGCGCGGTCTTTTCGAGCAGGGAGGCGATCTCGCCATCTTCCATGGGCTTGAAGCCCCTGGCCGCCTCAAGGGCCTGTTCGAGGACCGGCAGGCTGTCGCATCCGGTGATCACCACACTCACGGGCAGGCTCATGGCATAGCGCAGGCACTCAACCGGGGTGACGGCCGTGTTTTCCAGGATGACCCCGCCGCCCATGGGCTTCATGCCCAGTACACCGATTTCTTCCTTCATCAGGACGGGCAGTACCTTCTTCTCGAAGCTGTCGTAGTGTGCGTCCATTACGTTGAGCGGCATCTGCACGGCATCGAACCGGAACCCGTGCCTGGCCGCCGCCTGGAGCATCTTCAGGTGGATCTCCGGGCTCTTGTGGCCGGTAAACCCGATATAGCGCACCTTGCCCGCATCCTGCGCCTCGATCGCGGCCTCCAGGGCCCCGCCGGGCCCGAAGATGCGATCCGGGTCTTCCATCCGGATGACTTCGTGGAATTGTATGAGATCGATGCAGTCGGTCTGGAGTCGCCGCAGCGACTCTTCAATCTGCCGCGTCGCCGACTCCCTGGTGCGGCCATCGAACTTGGTCATCAAAAAGGCCTTGGACCGGTAGCCGTCGCGCAGGGCCTTTCCCATCCGGATCTCGCTTCGTCCGCCATGGTAGTCCCAGGAGTTATCGAGGAAGTTCACCCCATTGTCGAGCGCGGTGCGGATGATGCGGATGCTCTCCTGCTCGCTCGGCTGGATGCCTACGTGGGCCCCACCCAGCCCGATGATGGATACCTTTTCACCGGTGCGCCCCAGCGTGCGGTACGGGATGCTCTCCCGGAAATCGGAAGGGCCGGGCACCTCAGCACGAGTATTGGTAGGATCGTTGTCCGTGGTCATAGGATAAATCAATAACGATCTATTTCGAGATCACTACTTTCTTGGCGTTTCGAGGGTAAGCGCCGGTAGAGCGGAGTATGAGATGGAATGACAGGAAAAAACAACAGTAATGTGCTTGAAAATATGTTCTGAAAATGAACAACCCTATACATCGTCAAGAATTCTAATCATAAGAAATCAATAAGAAATCAAAAGGTATTCCCTGCAACTAGCTAATTCTACCCAACTGATGTCAAGGCAGGAGTGACATTAAATCATTTCTAAGACTTATGATTTACATTTCTACAAAGATGATATAATATCAAATATCTGCCAACAAGAGGTTATGTCCTGTAAGTTCTGTAAAAAGGTAAGACGAGCCAAGAGCGACTCCGATAAAGCGGAGTGGCTAAACAAACGCTTTGAAGGAGGAGCAGATGGCTCGCAGGGGAGATGATAAGGATTTGATGTGGAT
>JBASVF010000296.1:0-3796 GCA_049275795.1 Desulfomonilia bacterium | reverse complement strand
ACTCCAGGTGGATCCGGTTCTCGCCCTCGGCAATCAGCAGGTTGGGGTCTCCTTCCTGCTCTGCGACGTCGAGGGTCACGAGCTTCTTGCTCCTGAGGAGGGCGTAGGCCTCGTCAAAGGCGGACTGCTCGTCCGAGAGCCTCGACGAGAGGTTGCAGCCCAGGAAGGAGAGGTAGTCGGTGAAGAGGTGGAACCCCTTGCGCAACACGTCCTCCTCGATGGCCGTGATGCGGCTGGCGATCACGCTCGAGAGGATGGAGTAGGGGGTGGCCACGGTCTGCTGATAGATAGAGGAGATGATCTCCTTGGCCACCTCGTCGTAGAATTTCTCCTTCTGCTCGCTGTCCATCTTGGAGTACGATCCGTGCTCCTTCGTGAACTCGTTGAGCGAGATGGGTTTTGCGAAGCGGATGTAGACCTTGCCGTAGCGGTTCTTCAGGATGGAGCCGGCCTTGAGGAGCGCGAAGAAGTTCTCCTTCTCCTTGGGAGCGCCCTTCATCTCGCGGATGTACGAGCTCTCCTCCACCACGATGTCGTACCCCACGTAAACGGGCACGAAGATGACGTCCCTGCTCACTCCGGATTCCCACCCCTGGACGATCATGGAGAGCAGCCCCTTCCTGGGGAGCATGAGCTTGCCCGACCTGCTTCTGGTGCCCTCGATGAAGAACTCCATGGGGATGCGCTCCTGGAGGATTGTGCGCACATAGGCGGCAAAGGTCCTGGCATACAGAGGGTTGTCCCTGAAGGTGCGCTTCATGAAGAAGGCGCCGCCTTTCCTGAGCAGGGTGCCGATGGGAAAGAACGAGAGGTTGATGCCGGCCGCGATCACGGGCACGCTCATCCAGTACTGGAACAGGCAATAGGAGAGGATGAGATAGTCGATGTGGCTCTTGTGGCAGGGCACGTACACGAGCGAGCCCTTCCTCGCCGTCTCCCTGACCGCCTGGAGCCCTTCCTCGTTCACGTCCAGCCCGTCGTAGATATTGTTGAACACCCACCCGAGGGCGCGGTTGAGAAACCTGAGCACCGCGGGGCTCAGGTCCGAGGCGATCTGGTCGAGATGCTTGTGGACGGTTGCCTCGAGCTTTTCGATGCTCTGGCCGGTCTCGATCGAGTGCGACCGGAGGAAGGTCTGGAGGATCGGGTCCTTCATGGTTTTCCGGATGAGGAAGCCCCGCTCCCTGATGGGAGCGCCGGAGATGTTCCTCCCCAGCGAGGCGAGCTGCTGCATGAGGCCGTTCCTGACTTCGAGGGCGACCTCCTCGAAGAACTTCGACTTTCCTTCGGCCTTGCGCACGACCTCCTGGAGGTTGATGGGCTCGCCGTGCTCAACAAACCCCCGCTCCTTGGCCCGCAGGAGGGTCATGAGCTTTTCCGTGCCCTTGATGGAGGCCGATTCCTCCCGGGTGACATCTTTGATCTTGAGCGGCGTTCTCTGGTAGACGATCCTCTGGGGAAGCAGGTAGATGGGCCGGTCGGTCTCCCGCTGCACCTTCAGGAGCTCAAGGATGGGATCGGGGCTGTTCCTGGCGTCGGTCATGTCCAGGGCGATCAGCGAGGCGTTGCCCTCTTCGGCGATAAACTCCCGGTAGAAATCACTCTGGAACGGGCCGTTCCGCGGTACAAGAAAAGAGGCCAGGACCCGCGGGATCCTCTTTAGCGGCTGCAGGAGCAGGTATCTCCGGCCGAAGATGATCTTGGGCGAGGGCAGCCCTTCCTGCGCGAAGCGCTGGTTCATGAGCATGCCGTCGATGGTGCTCGAGATGCTGTGCACAAAGACGATATGGCCCTTCTCGGCGAGGCCCGAGACGGATTTCTTGTAGAGCTCCGGGATAGTTATCCGGCTGAAGACCCTCCTGGCGACTGGCCCCAGCAGGATTCCGTAATCGCCCTCCAGCAGATACGGATGGTCTTTCCGGGATCTGTTCATGGCCTGGAATTATAGACCAAGCCACCAGGCTTTGGAAGATCATAGTTTCCGCACGGTTGTGAGGACCGCGCCGGCCGGCGGCACTGGAAGAGATTCTTCCCGGGGGAAGACAGGGGTCCCTCAGCGCTTCCTGTCCCGGATAAAGCTGATGACCCTCTCGACATCCTTGCCGGTAAGTGCAGGGCAGCCCTCGAGGTCTTCCGGCCTGAGCTGCGCGGGGTCGGCCGCGCGGGAGGTGTGCATCAGGATGGATCGCGCCTTTTTCGGCCCGATGCCGGGGATGCTCTCCAGATACGTGCCCATGGACTTGGACCTGAGCTTCTTGTGGTAGCTCACAGCAAATCGGTGGGCCTCGTCCCTGATCCGCTGGAGCGTCTTCAATGCCTGGCTCCTGGCCTCGAGGTGCACGGCGTCCTTTCTCCCGGGCAGGAAGAATCGGTCTTTACTTGCTCCCCTGGCCTTTGCCATTGCCACCACCGGAATGTGTGAGAGGCCGAGCGACTCGAGCACCCTGACGCATACGCCCAACTGCCCCTTGCCGCCGTCGATCACCAGGAGGTCGGGCCTGGAGTCGTCGCCGGTGAACCGGCGGGTAAGCACCTGCTCCATCATGGCGAAATCGTCCTGCCCCTCGATGTCCCTGATCCGGTAGTGGCGGTAGAGCGACTTGTCCGGCTCGCCCCCGATGAACACGGCCCGCGAGGCGGTCGGGTGGCTTCCCTGGAACGAGGAAATGTCGTAGCATTCGATCCGGTAGGCCGTGGAGGGGAGGTGGAAATGCTGCGCGATGTCGTCGAGCACCGAGGTCTCCGGCCTCCTGCCGTACGAGCGGGCGTTCTCCCGGGCCATCTCCATCCACTGCCTGGGTTTGCCCCGCAGGGCCTGCCGGATGGAGACCTTCGATCCCCTGAGGTCCGATAGCACCTGCTCGAGCTCCTCGACGTCGTCGGTCACGAAGTCCGAGTAGATCACCCGCGGCACGTCGCGTCCCTGGAGGTAGAACTGGAGGATGCAGTTTGCCTCGAACCCGTCCTCTTCGGTGTTTTTCACCACGAAGGACCGGCTGTCGCTGACCAGTCCCCGGGTGATGTGCAGCACCGCGATCTGTACCTGGTCCTTGAACCGGTAGGCGGCGAAGATGTCGGTGTCGGTGCGGGTGTTGCCCAGCAGGGCCTGCGTTGCAAGCGTGTCCCGGACGGCTGCGATCTGGTCGCGGATCTTTGCCGCCTGCTCGTAGTTCTGCATCTCGGAGGCCCGCTTCATTCGCTCGGTGAGGCGCCGCTCGAGGTCCTGGTTCCTGCCCTCGAGGAAGGCGATGAGGTCACCCACGATCTGGGCGTAATCCTCGCGGGAGACCCTGCCTGCGCACGGGCCGCTGCACAACCCGATCTGGTGGTACATGCACGGCCTGATGCGGTTCTTGAACACGGTGTCCGTGCACCTCCGAAGCGGGAACACCCTCCCCACCGCGCTCAAGGTCCTGCGCGTGGCCTGGGCCGAGGAGTAGGGGCCAAAGTAGCGAGCGCCGTCGTTCAGCACCCGGCGGGTGACCGAGACCCTGGGCCAGGGCTCGTCGGTGCTCAGGCGAATGCGCACATAGGTCTTGCCGTCCTTGAGATCGATGTTGAAGCGGGGCTTGTGCGCCTTGATGAGCTGGTTTTCGAGGAACAGGGCCTCTTTTTCCTTCCCGGTGATGATGAAGTCCACCTTCTCGGTCTGCGCGGCGATGAAGGGGACGTTCGGGCGGGTGTCCTGGCCGAGGTACGCATGTACCCGGCTCCGCAGGTCCTTGGCCTTGCCGATGTAGATGATCTCCCCGGCATTGTTCCTCATGAGGTACACCCCGGTCGAGCGGGGCAGGTT
>JBASVF010000295.1:0-1896 GCA_049275795.1 Desulfomonilia bacterium | reverse complement strand
GATCAATCCTACCGAAAAATTGACCCTGGTCATCGGCGCGAGCTACGACTACTTCGACCCGAAGAAGGCGGAAGACCCGCTCGGTGATGTGCTAAGTGACCCCAATGCAATGCCCGATAGCACCTCCTCCTTCAATCCCCAGGCGGGCGTTGTCTACCAGGCGACGGCCTCCACCTCGGTGCACGCCTCAGTGGGTAAGAAGACCCGGTTCCCGCACATGAAGGAGCTCTTCAGCAATTACAAGGGCGGGAACCCGGATCTCGACCCGCAGAAGACCATCGCTTACGAGATCGGGGTCGAGCACTGGTTCACTAGCCGAATCTCCGGCTCCATCGCGTACTTCTACAACGACGTGACCGACCTGATCAGGGAGGTAACGTTCAACGAGGGCACCGACGACGAGCTGGATGTATACGTCAACATCGATGAGGCCAGGTACCAGGGCGTTGAGGCCACACTGGACATGGTCCTCACGGACAGCCTGTATGCCGGGATGAGCTACACCTACCTGTCCACCAAGGACAAGGAGACGGGCAGTGATCTTCCGTTCACTCCCCGGCACAAGGTGGATCTCGACCTGCGCTACCGGTTCCCCTTCGGACTGACGGCCAGCGTCCAGGGCTCCTATACGCAGCGGCAGTTCGACGAGGACCACAGGAAGATGCCCGACTTCTTCCTGCTGGGCGCCAGGCTGGCGCAGGATATTTCGATTACAGATACGGTCCGGACCACGCTCTTCGTCGAGGGGTCGAACCTCACCGACAAGGATTACCAGGAGGACAGCGGGCCCGAACCTGGGAGAATGTATCGGGCAGGCCTCGCCGTGAGATTCTGAAACTCCGGCTAAGCTGAATCAGGGCATCACGGTCCGCAACTTCGAGCGGGTCGTGATGCCATTTTCAATGCGCCTCCTCTGCAAGCCAGCGTTCCACGGGTAAGGACATCGGCCGGTCTATGCTTCGTTAACGGGTTGCCTGGCTCCTTTTATCAGGCAGAGGGTCCACGGCAAATCCGGACGGCGCAGCCTGTCTCTGCATATCGTATCATAACCCGTTATGAAATCGGACAATACCATCCATTAACCTTGACAGGGCAGTCTGGCTGTTGCTAACTATGCAAACACGGTCATATGTAAAAGACAGCTTATATAAAAATCAGCCTAATGGGAGTGGTTAACCAGGGCAACCCATTAACAGAACCTTAAAGGGCTACTCAATACACCTAAGGCAACTCGTTTTTAAAAGAGAATAAATAAACACATCGAGATGGAGGATGTATTATGAGGAGATTTTGCATCATCGTCGCAACAGCAGCGGTTCTCTGCTCCCTTCCGGCCCATGCCTCTGAGCAGCAGCTCGAAGAGGTGGTGGTCACGGCCACCAAGACCCAGCAGGCAGCCAGCGAGGCGCCCGCGTCGGTCGAGGTGGTCAAGGGCGAAGAGATGAGAGAAAAGAACATACATTTCCCCGACCAGGCGCTGCGCTACCTGCCGGGTGTGTTCAGCGAGCGCAGGGGCGGAACGGCCGGCATCGCTGACTCGTTCGCGCCGCTGCACCTGCGCGGCATGCCCAGCTCGTCCCAGTCGCTGGTTCTCCTGGACGGGCAGCCCATGAACAACTACGAGGGCAACGTTCACTGGTGGGCCATCCCGGTCGAGAACATCGAACGGATCGAGGTGGTCAAGGGCCCGTTCTCCTCCCTGTACGGAGGAGGGGCCATGGGCGGCGTGGTGAATGTCATCACCGACCCGGTGTACTCACCGCTCGAGGTCACCTATGGCTACGGAAGCTACAAGACCCGGCTCATCTCCGCAGGGCACGGGCTGAGCGTGGGCGACTTCACCTACAGCATCGTCTTCAGGTCATTCGAGATGGATGACCCGGAACAGACCAGCAC
>JBASVF010000294.1:0-3038 GCA_049275795.1 Desulfomonilia bacterium | reverse complement strand
AGCCTGTACATGGGCGGTGACAGGCGGTACGAGGTCGAGCTCTCCACCAGGGGCATCGATCTCAAGTCCCTGGGCGTTTTCCGGGACAGCCCGGTCACGGGAGGAGAGCTGGCGTTCGTGGTCTCGGGCGGCGGCACCCTGGAACACCCGCAGGCGAGCGGCACCGTGCGGGTGCTCAGGCCTTCGGTAAAGGGCAGGGTGCTCAAGGACCTCACGGCAGGCTTCGAGCTCGACGGCCAACTGGTCAGCTACCGGGGCGCGGGTGATTTGTCCTTCAGCGGCACCTATGACCTCAAACGCCGGGTCGTGGACCTGGAGGCCCTCTTCGAGGAAGCGGAGCTCGCTCCTTATTTCGCCATGGCGGGCAGGCCCGAGCTCAGGGGGGTACTGAGCGGCAGCGCCGAGGTCGAGGGAGATGTCGCCGACCCCGCCGGGCTCACCCTGAACGTGCATGTAGCCGAACTCGACCTGATCTTCCAGGAAAGCCCGGTGCTGAGCGCCCGCGACCTGACGGTCGAGTATGAGCAGGGCAGCCTCGTCATCCCTGAATCGCGCATCACGCTGCCCTCGGGAGGAAGCATGACACTCTCCTCCAGCCGCGCACCGGGGGGCGGGCTCGACCTCGCCGTCCGGGGCAGGGTGCCCCTGGAGGTCCTGGAGCTCCTGGAGGCGGACCTGGCCGGGCTCAAGGGCACGGTCCGGTTCGAGATCGCAGCTGCGGGCAGGATCCTCTCACCCCGCATCGAGGGCGAGGCGTTTCTTGAGGACGTGCAGTACCCGATCCCGTACAACGACCAGCTCATCCACTCCACCGGCGGACATATCAGGTTTGACGGGCAGGCCATCATCGTGGAGAAGCTCACCGGCCGGCTCGACGAAGGCCTCTTCGAGGTGCGGGGGAGTGTGGGGCTCGAGGACTTCAGGCCGGGGCGGATAGACCTTGCCTTGAGGGCGAGGATGCTGCCCGTGGTGATCCCGGATACCATGGACCTCGTGATCGAGGGCGACGCCCTGATAAACGGCGTCCCCGGCAGGAGCCTGCTGCAGGCGGACGTGGCAGTGCTCGATGCCGTGTACTACCGGGACCACCAGCTCAACCTCGTGGCTGAGGTGGGCCAGAGGATACTCCCCGGGGGCAGGCGGGGAGCAGGGGTCGCCGGTCCTGTGGACCTGCCGTACCTTCGCTCCATGGAACTCGACGTGACCATCATCAGGAGGGGGCCTGTCCTGGTGGAGAACAACCTGGCGGACTTGAGCCTGGATACCGATCTCCAGGTACGGGGAACCCTGAACAACCCGATCATTACGGGCAGGGTGGAGGTTTTAAAAGGCGTGGTGAGCTACCAGAGGAGGGACTTCGAGGTCGTCCGCGGCGTGCTGGAGTTCACGGACCCGTACCGCACGCGGGCCGAGGTGGACCTCGAGGCCAGGGGACAGGTGAGAGACTGGATGATCACCCTGCTGGTGACCGGGCCGCTCGACAACCTGAACATCGCGCTCGAGTCCGACCCGCCGGAAGAGGATGGGGTCCTCCTTTCCCTGCTCGCCACCGGGCGGACCCCGGATGAGCTCACCGGTGTCGGCGCCCTCGGCCCCCGGAGCCCCGCGAGCATGCTGGCCGAGCTCCTTGCCGGGACCTACGGCGAGGAGCTCAGGGAGACCACGGGGCTGGATATCCTGGAGCTGGAGACCGCAGCGCCCGGAGAAGGCTCGGGCACCGGCGGCATCAGGATCACCGTGGGTGAGGAGCTCACCCGGAGGCTCACGATAAAGTACGCCCTCGAGACCAGGAGCGGCGATACGATCAGGACCGCGATCGCGGAGTACCGGCTCCTGGAGAACCTCCTGGTGAACGGGTTCCAGGACAACCGGGGGACCTATGGCGGGGACCTGCAGTTCAGGCTCGAGTTCCGGTAGGAAAGGGCGGGGCGCATGAGGAGAATCCTTGCATTGACGGTGTGCTGGCTGGTTTCGCTCATTGCCGCAGCCTTCTTTCCGGCAGCTGCGCAGGAGGGGGAGCCCGGCCAGGGTCGCGACAAGATCGCCGGGATATCGGTCGACATCCGCGATTACTCCGGCGAGACCGGAGAGATCGAGCGCCTGGCACTCGACCTGGCGGGTCTCCGGCCGGGACAGGCATACACCCCGGAGCTGCTCGACCAGGCTGCAGCGGTCCTGAGGCTGAGTGGCAGGTTCGAGAGCGTCGAGACCCGCGCCCGGGCCGAGGCTGATGGGATCCATGTCACGCTGGTGCTCAAGCCCCATCTCATAATCCGGAAGATCGAAATCAGGGGGGCGTATCCGCTCTTCCGGCAGGAAATCGTCCGGGCCATGACCGTCTACGTGGGCGACTACCTGGTGCCCGGACTGCCCGAGGAGCAGGCCCGGCTCATCCGGGACTATATCCTCAGCGAAGGGTTCATCGATCCCGAGGTTAGGATCCTGGCCGACGAAGAACCCGGCGGGGCGGCGAGGCTGGAGGTGCTCATCGACACCGGGGCATACTATACCCTGGACTCCCTGCGGGTACAGGGCAACCGGAACGCCTCCGATGCATGGATCAAGAGGCGGCTGGGCGTCTGGTGGAGCTCCCTGTATCCCGGTACGGCGGGCAGGTTCGTAGAGAAGCAGCTGGGCGAGGATGTCCGCAGGCTCGCCTCCTGGTACTGGAGGAAGGGGTATGCCGAGGCCGAGACCAGCTATACCCTGGAGAAGGACCCGGAAACCGGCGAGGTGGATGTGATTGTCACCGTGGACGAGGGGCCGAAGTACGAGGTCTCCATCACCGGCAACGAGGAGTTCTGGGACAGGACCCTCAAGAAGCGGCTCGTGATCTTCCGGGAGGGCAATGTGCGCGGCACCGGGCTGAGGCGGAGCGTGCGGAACATCCGTACGCTCTACCGGGAAAACGGGTTCATCACACGGAAGCGTACTTTTGAGTTGAAAGGAGTGGACATACCTGCCTTTCTGAATCTGAAGAAAGAAAACAGGAAGGGATCAGGGCATGTCCACGAGTATACTGTATCACGGGTTTGGGA
>JBASVF010000293.1:0-5098 GCA_049275795.1 Desulfomonilia bacterium | reverse complement strand
GTGCTGGTCTTCTTTCACGGACACGCCCAGAGACCCGCGGATGCCCGGGCGTTCACCTCGAAGCTGGCACTTCAGTGCAGCTCGGGTGTGGTGGTCGTGCCCGTGAGCGATACCCCCTACGGGATCGACGAGGCCTGGCGCGGGGACCGCGGCAAGGAGGCGGTCCTCATGGAGGTGGTCAGGTTCGCGCTTGCAAGCCATGGGATAGAAATCAGGGGCTATGAGCCTCTCGACGCACCTGCGGCAAGGGTCCTGGGCCCCTCCGAGAACGCCGTGGACCGCCTCATCGAGGCGGACCTGGCCGCCCTGGGATGGTCCCATGGCGGTATCCTGGCACGGCGGTTCAGCTCGAGCTACCCCGCGTCGATTTCCATCCTGGGACAGATTTGCCCGGCCGGCTACGAGCAGGGCGGCCCCTGGGTTCTCATGGGCAGGTTCCTCTGCGAGGCCGGGCGGGCGGCATGGAGTTCGGACGAGGGCAGGGCCCGCGACAAGCTGAGCTCGGCCTGGGGGTTCACGAGCGGGCTTGTCGGCGATTTCGTCCGGTCAGTCGCTTCCGGCCTCCAGGACGCAAGACCGGAGATGATGCTTCGGGTGGGCAGGGACATCCTGGACTGCAGCCTGTACACGGGAGGCGGCGTCTTCGGACAAGAGCGGTTGGAGAGGGTGGCAGTGATCTTCGCCGCCCGGGATGCCTGCATGAACCCGGTGAGGATCCTGGGCGCCGGCGCCTCTCCCGAGCTTTCCCCGGAAGTGGAGGCACGGTTCTGGGAGAGATATTTCCCCGGCGCCCTCGCCCGAGGAACGGAGCTTTCCCTCCAGATGCTTCCCGGCGGGCATCTCGCGCCGGTCACCCATGCCGGCCTGTATGCGCGCGCCCTGCTCGAGGCCCTCGGGCAGCTGGCCCTGGACGAGGTGTCCGCGGAGCGCGCAGGGGTACAGCCGTGAAGGAGTACGTGCGCTGGCCCCTCGTGGTCTTCGTGATTCTCCTCATTGTCGCGTTTTTGCTGCGCTGGGCCGGGCGGCTCGATGTCCACGAGGTGATACGGGTATACGACGGAGACACGATCCAGCTGGACGACGGCCGCACCATCCGGCTCATCGGCGTCGATGCGCCCGAGGTGGACTCGCCGTACTCGAAGGCCGAGCCGTTCGGGGAGGAGAGCAGGGCATACCTCCAAAGGCTTCTGTCCGGGAAGAAGGTCTCGATCAAGGTGGGACCGACCCCGGTGGACCGCTATGGAAGGACCCTGGCATACGTCTATGTCGGGGACGTGCTCGTCAACGGGCGCATCATCAAGGACGGCTGGGCCCGAGCCGAGATGCGGTTCCACCACCGCTGCCGGGACCTCTTCGCGGCTTACGAGAAGGAGGCCAGGGCAAAGAGGATCGGCATGTGGGAGCACTCACCGTAGGCGCCCGCTGCATAAGCACTTCCCGCCCCGGGCGGGGCCTCTCATGCGTATCGGTTCCGCAGCCGCGACGCGATGTAGAGCAGGACCAACCCGACTACTATGAGCGCCGCGAAAAGGGGGCAGGCCTGGAGCGCACCGGCAACCCCCGGAATTGCCTGGGCTGCGCTCAGCAGGAAATCGGGGCCGTTCTCCAGCGCCGAAAACACGGTGTACCGGGTGCTCTCGCCGTGCATCAGGTACATGATCCCCTGGTAGAACAGGAGACCCACACCACCGAGCGAACCTGCCATGCCGGCCAGAAACAGTATCTTTTCCACGGTCCCTCCCTTGTTCGTGATGAAGTGGGCGCGTGCCCCTTGCAGTATATATCACACTCGGGGCAGGCGGGTGAACTACCGGGATATACCCGCATTTGCGTTTCCGCGGCAGGGAGGAAAGTCATGCCCGGCCGGCATTCAAGGGTTTGAGAGCGAAATGAAAACCTTGCAATAATACCCATATTCATCTATCTTGCGCTTCAATATCGATACCATGTCCGAGTAAGGAGTCGTTCATGCTCACGTATATGAGAAAACGGTCCAAGAGCTGGATCACGAAGTTTATATTCGGCGCCATCATCATTGTCTTCGTGTTCTGGGGAGGCAGCGCGTACTGGTCGAGGGAGGCCAGCATGGTGGCCAAGGTCGACCGGTACATCATCACCCAGCAGCAGTTCGCCAGGGCCTACAGCAAAACCCTGGAGCTGTACCAGGCGAGGCTCGGGGACGCCCTCACCCCGGAGGTGCTCAAGAAGCTCGATCTCAAGAACGTGGTCATGGATCAGATCATCAACGAACACATCCTCAGGGAAGAAGCCCAGAAGCTGGGCGCGAGGGTGTCGGATGAGGACCTGCAGGAATCCATCCGGCTGTACCCGGCGTTTCAGCAGGACGGTGCGTTCAGCATCGATCTCTACAAGAGGCAGCTCCAGTACCAGAGAATGACCCCTGCCGAGTTCGAGGACCGGCAGCGAAACGCTCTCCTCCAGGAACGGGTTTTTTCGTTGGTCACGGGCGGCGTCGTGGTCTCGCCCCAGGAAGTGGAGTCCTTCTACCGGTACCAGGGCGATACCTTCGATCTCAACTACCTGGCCATCGAGTCGAAGCCGTACGCCGGCGAGGTGAGCGTCAGCGACGAAGAGGCGATGACGTTTTTCGAAGCGAACAAGGAAAGCTACAAGGTGCCTCCCAAGATCACCCTGACCGCGATGGAGTTCTCCGCAAAGGACTATCTCGACCAGGTGGAGATAAACGAGGACGAGGTGCGTGAATACTACGACTCTCACCAGGGAGAGTTCACCGAGGACGGAAAGGTGACCCCCTTCGAGAAGGTATCCGGCCCTCTCACCGAGCGGATGAAGCTCATGCAGGCCAGGAACCTCGCCCGTGACGACGCCTCGGTGACCTACATGGAGCTTTACGAGAAAGGCGTCTTCGATCTCGAGGAGTATGCCGGGACCAGGGGGCACAAGACGAGGCAGATCGGGCCTGTCGACCAGGGTGGAGAGACAGGCGTCCCGGAAGGTGAGAAGATGCTCGACCAGGCCTTCCTGCTGCCCGAGGGGGAGATCGGCACGGTGGTCGATACCGAGGACGGCTCGCTGATCTACATGGTCAAGGAAAAGATCCCTGCGCGCATCCCCGAGTTCGCCGAGGTCAAGGACAGGGTACTGGAGGATATGAGGTTGCAGCTGTCCCTGGAAAAGGCCAGGAAGCACGCCGAGGACCTGGCGGGCAAGGACGCCCGGGCCCTCGAGGCCATGTCTCCCTCGAACACCGGTGAGTTTCGCAGGACCGACTTTACGATTCCACGGCTCGGGATGATCCAGGGGCTCAGGGACGACCTGGACGGCCTCGAGCACCCCAGGGTCTACACCCACGGGGGCACCGTGTACCTCGTCTGGCTCAAGGAAAAGAAGAAAGCCGACATCGCTGAAGCCGACGAGCAGCTGATCGATCGGATCAGGGACCAGCTGCTTTTCCGGAAGCAGGAAATGGCTGTCCAGGCCTTTCTCGAAGAGGCCCGGAAGCGCTACGACATCGTGATCGACTGGGCGAAGCTCACCTAGCCGCTTAAAGCCCCGGACCGCGGCCGAGCCTCTCCTGACAATCGTCAACACGCGGTCGGACGGGCCGGAACCAAAGCTCCGGCTTGCCTCAGCCGCGGGAAAGGCCGCCCGGCCTGTGCCTCGCCGCCAGGCGCAGAGCGCCGGAGAGAGAAACGCGCTCTCCAAATCGGCAGCGGACACCAGGCCTGCCCAAAGCTCGGCATCACCCGGAGCCCCGCAGGGCCGACGGCCGCCTCCTGCAGGGCCCTATATTCTTCTTCTGCTTGCGATGATCTGCCGGTATATCACCAGGAGGAGAATCGCCCCCAGCAGCGCGATGAGGATGCTCCACAAGTTGAGACCGGTAACGTTTCCCAGTCCCAGGAGCGAGGCTATGGCGCCCCCGACCAGAGCACCCGCGATGCCGAGAAGCATGGTGACAATGATTCCCCCCGGGTCCCTGCCGGGCATGATCCATTTCGCCAGCATGCCTACGATCAGGCCCAATATTATCCAGCTTAAGATGCCCATCGATGGTCCTCCTTTGTTCCTGCGGTTGGTAATCGTTTCCTCATAACCAAATGGTAATCCTGCTCTGCGGTAAATCAATCTCCCGGCGCCGGCATCCAGCGATCATCACGGGCGCAGGGGAGGGCGGTGCATTCCGCGCTCCGGAAGACATCAACCTCACAAAGGCCTGTAGAGCTCTCAGGGAGCGCCGCGCAGCCGGAATAACGATGTTGAGAAAAGGGCCGCTGCCTCTATCCTTACTCGCAGAAAAAACCGTCAGAGGAGAAAGGCATGCATACAAAGACCACCTTCATCGCCGCGCTTGCCATCACCTTGTGCATCGCGGTACCGGCCCGGGCTCAGGCACCTTTGGGAGGGGAATACACGGTTGGCAACCCCATGCCTTCGAGCATGATGGGCATCATGTACACTGACAGGCCCATGAGGACGCTGAGCCCCTACACGGTGGCACCAGGCCATCTCCAGTTGGAGACGTACGCTCTCTCCTATCTTTGGAACGAGAACAGCCTCGAGCGCGAGCGCCTCGGCATCGGCAACACCCTCTTCAGGGCAGGGCTCGCCAGAGACCTGGAGGCCAGCATCACCATCGAGCCGCTCATATGGGAGTGGCTCGACAACGGCACCGACCGGGACGAGTTCGGCCTTGGGGATACCGAGGTGCGCCTCAAGTACCACCTGTATGGTCCGAACTATCCCCGCAGCCGGCTGCCTGTCGGAGAGTCGGCGGTGGCGATCTCTCCCTTCTTCACCCTGCCGACCGGAACGGACGATTTCGGGCTGGACCACATGTCCTTCGGCGTCGATCTGCCCATCTACATCAACCTCGAGGGGATGTTCTTCTTCGGCCTCACACCCTCGGTGGCATACATCCCGGAAGGGGATGTCTTCGCGGACGAGGACGACGAGTACCTGCGACTGAGTAACGCCCTTGCTCTGTTCCTTCCGTTCCACCCGAGCATGACGGCCTTCGCCGAGTTCTTTGCCAGGGTCAACACCGAGGAATGGTCCGACTGGGAAGGCTCCATGGACATCGGGCTCATGTACGGGCTGACCCCCGACATTCACC
>JBASVF010000292.1:0-7725 GCA_049275795.1 Desulfomonilia bacterium | reverse complement strand
GGTCAGATCCTCCTCCTGGAACGAGGCCTCGCCGGCTTCGAGCTCTCCGGTCGTACCGGTTGCAGTCACGGGCGTGTGCTCGACCACCACTTCCTCGGTGGTCACCGGGATCGTGATGGTCCTGTGTTCCGTTCGCACCACCTTCCGGAGGTGTACTTCCCCCTTCTGGCGCTCGACCTTCTGCGCCTCGAGCTCTTCCTCCCGCAGGGGGATCTCGATCTCCTCGCCCCTGGCGAGCTGCTCTGAGGCCATGCCGAGGCCGCCGGCCGTGCTGGAGCCGGCCGCGCTGTAGCCTGTCGTATCGGGGCTCCCGGTGGAGCCTATGTCACGGCGCTCCCGTCCCCGCCATTCGCTTAAGGATTCACGGCGCTGGTCGATGATTATCTCGTTGCCTTTCACGTCGATGATGTTGTCGTACGGGATGACGAAGTCCCGCGGGAAGAAAAATCCCTTCTCGATATCGATGCTGTCCTGGTTGAGGGATTTTACCCTTCCCAGCTTTTCTCCATCGCTGCTGAATGCCACCATCTCACCCTTGATATCCGGGTGCAGTCTCAGAAACTCTTCTCTTCGCATCATGGTCTGATCTCCTTTCCTTTCCATGGTCGTCCCCTGCCTGCTCCTGTCCTGCCGCACTCCGCGCACCGGCCTTCCACTGCCGGCCGCTGTAAATGCGCCATTTGACGAAGAAACAAGAAAGAGACCGAGACTGACTGTGGCAAAGAATCCACGTGTAAAAAGCAACTCCACATTCATTGTAGGTCATCGCACCGCAAAATCAACGGGTGCAGGAGGGGCATCTTTTCTCATAATGGCACCTAGCCCGGCAGTACTGCGGTGGGGGTACCATCCGCGGTAACACTGCCGGGCTTGGGGTTCGGCCGCCGCGCCGGCTGGACAGGCGGGCTAGGGCTACCGGGAAAACATCTTCTTGAGCTCCCGCTTGAGGATCTTGCCCGATGGGTTCTTCGGGAGCTTCTCCAGGATGATGACCTTCTTGGGGCACTTGAACACAGCCAGGTGCTCCCTGCAATAGGAGACGATCTCGGCCTCGGTGAGGCACGCAAGCTTCTTGGGCACGACCGCCGCAGTCACGATCTCGATCCACTTGGGATCGGGCAGACCGATGACCGCCGCCTCCTCGATGCCTGGATGGCGGTAGAGCACCTCCTCGACCTCGCGCGAGGCCACGTTTTCACCGCCGGTCTTGATCATGTCCTTCACCCGGTCGACCACGTAGAGATACCCGTCCTCGTCGAACCTGCCCAGGTCACCGCTGTGGAACCACCCGAATCGGAAGGCCTCTTCGGTCTTCTGGGGGTCGTTGAGATAGCCGGTCATGACGTGGCCCGAGCGGTGAACGATCTCGCCCACCTCACCCACCGGCACGAACCTCCCCTCTTCGTCCATGAGCCTCGTCTCGACGTTGAGGACCGGCTTGCCGGCGGAGCCGGGCTTGAGGAGCTGGTCGTGAGGCTTGAGGATGGTGGCCACTGGGCCCATCTCGGTCTGGCCGTAGTAGTTCCAGAGCTCCAGGCCCTGGAAAGTCACGGAGAGCTGGCGTATCACCTCCACGGGCATGATGCTGGCGCCGTACGCCGCCTTCTTGAGGCTGGCTTGATTGTAGTTCTTGAGTTCGGGATGGTTAAGAATGGCGATCCACACCGTGGGCGGGGCGAAGAGATGGGTGATCTGGTATTTTTCGATGTTCTTGATCATCTCGAGCGCATCGGCCCGGTGCATGATGACGTTGGTGGCGCCCACGTAGAGGTAGGGCATGAGGAAGCAGTGGAGCTGGGCGCAGTGGAACAGGGGAAGGGCGTGCAGGCTCACGTCGTGGGTATCGTACCTGCCGTCGAAGATGCAGCTGTGGTACTGCGACATGAGCGCCCGGTGCGAGAGCATGGCCCCCTTGGGGCGGGATTCGGTCCCGCTGGTGTAGGGGATCTGTACGATGTCCTCCGCGCTCACGTCCTCCAGGAGCTCATCGTAGGGCATGTCTTTCATTTCTCCGGCCAGGTCGAAGAATCCTTCCGGGACCGGCGTGCCGCCCAGAGATATGAAGCCCCACGCCTCCACGGACTCGAAGCCGGACCTGGCCTGAGAGATGACCGGATACAGCGAGTCTTCCACGATGAACATCCGCGAGCCCGAATGGTTGACGATATACGCGATCTCTTCGGCGTTGAGCATGTAGTTGATGGGAACCTGGATCGCCCCGATCTTCGCAAGCCCGATCATGCTGATGGGATAGTAATGCGAGTTGTGGGCATGAATCGCCACCCGGTCGCCCTTTTTGATCCCGTAGGATCGCATGAGGTGGGCGAATCGTCTGGACTCGCGCTCCAGATCGTAGAACGAGAGCCTCTGGTCACGGAAGATGATGGCCGTCTTGTCGCCGTACTTGGTTGCAGCCCTGCGCGCCATGTCGCCGATGGTGTCGCGGTTGATGATATTGCTCATGTTTGCCTCTCCTTGTAAGTCTCTCCTTTGAATGAATCACACTCATACCAACCGGTTCTTGCTGTGCCCCCACCTTAGCACAACTGATTGCAGGGTCAACAGTTTCCTATGAAAATCCTAAGAGTTGTACTCTCTCCCCGCGTCGTTTTCCCGGCATCGGCATGGGGTGCTCCCCGGGCTGGAGGCAGGGTGCGGCGGCCTAAAGAGTTCGGAGACGATGTACTGACTGCGCTTACCGGTTTGGAGACAAAATACCCATACGGTCCAGGCCCTTTACCCATCCCGCCTGCCAAACCTTTCGTGGTGCCTGGTGATTTTCATCAGGTTTATCAGCATGATACGGCTATCTATACCTCTCACAACTTTCCTTAGTGCGTAATATATCGTTTTCACGATTCATTGACTCGATTCATCCTATTTTCTCCTGTTTGGTCGGTTTTTTGCCACTTTCCCCTGTCAAAAAAGCCTGCGATGTGCTAATAAAAGAGTTCCATATTTGAGGAGGAGTCGCATGGCAGAACAAATCAACGACTTGTGGGGTCCGCTCGACATCGACCACTGGTACAAGACCCCCTGCATCACCGACAGGATTGCGACCAAGAACGATGTCGAATCAGGGCTGGCCGTGTTCTACATCAACAACCCCAGGGAGATGGAGCCGCTTCGGATCAAGTTGCCCGCGTGTGCCATCCACACGGACGAGGACACCAAGGAGCAGACTCCGGTTATCATGATCCAGGCCGAGAAATTTCAAGGGCAGAAGTTGATCGGCTACCGCTTCCTCAACGGCGGCAACGGCATCGGCCTGCTCTCCGAGTTCACCATTCTCGCCGGGCCGGACAAGCGCTTCATCAGATAACGGCGAGCGCCAGCCCTCCCTGGAGGCACCTGCGGGTGCCTGTCCCTGCTCGGCGCACGACTGCCGGGCGCCGGGGGGTTTTCTCTTCTCGAAAAGGGCAGGGTGAACACGAGGCACCCGGTCACCGGCAGGCGGCCTCACGGTTCATCCGCCTGCGCCATACCCGGCGAGCGGGCCGGAAGGCTGCATCGCAGCAGAGGTTCCAGCAAAGGAATGCATCGCCGGGAACCCGATGCCGTGAGCTGCCACGGCAATCAGCTCCACGGGCCGGGCAGGGTGCATGCTCGCTCGTTCCCCTCTCCGACAAACCCCTTGAGGGCAGGGCCTCACCGGGGAGGGGAGATCGCCCATGGGCATGGATCGGCGTAAGAATCGAAAGTTTTTCAACCCGGTAACGCAGACCCGGGATGTCGACCTCCATTTACGGGCCTGAGTTCTCAATCCGCGAAAATACTCCCAGCCTGCAAAAAGGCTGTCCCATTGCGCCCCGGACCCCCGGGGCATGGGAAAAGCCCTGCTTCACGCCTGCCGTCCAATCTTGCGGCAAGAGACCCGGTTTCGTGCACACGGGGTTTTGCTCGTTTTCTCTTTTCGTTTCTCGCCCCGGCCGTGCCGGGGACATAGGGCTCAAAACCGAGGCGAGGCTCTTTCAATCACGTCTCGGGAGCCTATTCATAGATAGTGTAACGTCCGAACAAACTCCTGTTGGAAGGAATCCGGAGGTCTCATGGAACAGAAAACCGTTACCGAACTCTTCGATGCCATGGAAACCCGGCTAGGGGTCCAGGACTACAACTACAGCCACTTCTCGCGAAATCATATCGCCATGGACATCAGGGGCACCAGGACCGGCAGGGGAATCGGCCCGGGGTGTCCCGCGCCCGACTTCGAGCTCGAGGACACGGACTCCAACCTGGTGCAGCTCTCGGATCTGCGGGGCAAACCCGTGGTGCTGCGCTTCAGCTCCCTGACGTGACCGGCTTCGATCGGCTCGGTCGAGCCGTTCAGAAAGCTCTATGAGCAGTTCTGGGACCGTGCGCACTTCCTCGACATCTTCATCCGCCAGGCTCACCCCGGGCCCTTTGCCCAGGCGTACAGCACCTACGAACAAAAGCACCAGGATGCGAAGCTCTACCGCGAGAGCGAACGCATTCCCTGGCGGGTGCTCGTCGACGATCTGGCGGGGAGCGTGCACCAGACATACGGAGGGCTGGCCAACCCCTCCTACGTGATTAACGCCGAGGGCAGGGTCGCGTTCTACAACACCTGGACCCATGCGCCCTCGCTCCATCGCGCCCTGGAGGAGCTCACCCGCCCCGGTTCCGCCTGTGTCGTGCGCGGAGGCATCGACAGGAAGCCTCATGTCCTTGCCATGATGGTGAGCGGCTGGCCCGCGATCGAGCGAGGGCTGCCCCAGAGCTTCTCCGACCTGGAGCACACCCTGCCGGGGTCGGCCTACACGCTCAAGGCAGGGTTCAGGCTCAAGCCGGTCATGGCGCCGGTGGCGCTCAGGTCCAGGCCGCTCTCCCTCTCGGCGCGGGCCGCCATGTCCGGAGCCGGGGTCTACTTCGGAAGACGACTCCTGAAATAGACCTGTGGCCGCCTGTGCATGACCGCCCTGCGCTTCAGGCCTGGAGAGAAGCCCGACTGCCCGATCCTGGGCGAGCTCGTCCGCCTCTCCTCCGGAGGGGTGGTTGATTACCTCTATCACGATCTCAAGCCGGGGTCCTCGGCAGCCCAAGTCGTGGCTCACACCCTCGAGCAGGGCATTCATCCGGCCACCTACCGGAATACGATCGTGGCAGAGCTCTGCGGCGACATCGCAGGCATGGCGCTCTCCTACCCCTCCTCCTTCCAGGGGGTCAATCCCGCAGCCGCCCCGCTCCTGCCGCCCGAAAGGCTTGCCCGCATGCGCGACTTCTATTCGGCACGCGTGGAGGGCAGCTGGTACATCGACGCACTGGCGGTGCTCGAGCCCTTCCGGGGACGGGGCATCGGGAGGCGTCTCGTCGAGCTCTCCGAGCAGCGCTGTGCAAAGGATGGGTACCGGGTGGTGAGCCTGATCGTTTTTGCCGACAACGAGCCGGCCTTCAACCTGTACCGCTCGCTCGGCTTCCGGGTGGTCCGGAGGGTGAGGCTCGAGAGTAACGAGTTCATCCCCCACACCGGGGGGTGCCTGCTCCTCGCGCATCCGCTTACACCTGATGCAGGTGTTCCGGGATGAATCCAGCGCCGTATACGGGGTGCGCCCGCAAGGCCCGGTTGACCCGGCAGACCCCTGCGGCGTATCATGACAAGGGGCTCCCTTCTGAGGGAGCGGCGGGGCCATACATGGGCAAGAGCAAGCGCGTGATCGCCGTGGTGGGCACGTACCGTAAAAGGGGCGTGATCGACTCGGCCGTGGAGGAGATCCTTTCTTCCGCGCAGGAGCAGGGTGCGGAAGTATCGAGGATCTATCTCACGGACGCCCGCATCGAGTTCTGCACCAACTGCCGGGCCTGCACCAGGCAGGAAGGACGGTCGCGCGGCAGGTGCCCCCTGCCCGATGACATGGAGCACATCCTCGAGAGCATCGAGCAGGCCGACGCAGTCGTGCTCGCCTCGCCCGTGAACTTCGGGACCGTCACCGCTGTCATGAAGCGCTTCATCGAGCGGCTGGTCTGCTATGCATACTGGCCGTGGGGAGCGGCCGTGCCCAAGATACGCACGAAGGAAACGCCCAGGAAGGCGGTGGTGGTAGTCTCCTCGGCGGCCCCCGCCTTCCTGGCACGGATCGGCTCCCGGGCCGCAGTGCTGCTCCGGCAGGCGGCCGGCCTGCTGGGGGCCTCCACCACGGGGGTGCTCTTCATCGGGATGGCTGCCCGAAGAGAACACCAGGGCATCGGATCAGGGGTGCGAAAAAAAGCCCGTCGTCTGGGACGGAAACTGGCGGATGCTTGACGGTTGGCTGCCTCCTTGCCCACTCCTGCCCTTTGCGGAACAAGGATACGGGCTCAAGGCGGGCAAAGAGGTAAGACGAGAAAAGGAGAACGGGCCGGCATGGATGAAACACTCGAGCAGCGGGTAAGGAGGGCGGTGCGGGAAGAGGTGAAGATCGTGCCCTACGACCCCCGATGGCCCGAGCTGTTTCTCGAGGAAAGGGCACACCTGCTTTCCTGTCTTCCCCCGAGCCTCGTGGGCAGGATCGAGCACGTAGGCAGCACCGCTGTGCCGGGAATTGCAGCAAAGCCCATCATCGACATGCTTGTGGAGGTATCGAGCCTCGAAGAGACACGGAGCAGGATCGTGCCGGTTCTCGTCTCCCAGGGATACGACTACTTCTGGAGGCCTACCTCCGGGGACGACACCCCGCCCTTCTACGCCTGGTTCATCAAGAGAGACGGCCTCGGGGTGCGGACCCATCACATCCACATGGTGGAGCCCCACTTCGAGCACTGGGACTGGCTGCTGCTACGCGACTACCTCATTTCGCACCCGGAGGCGGCCGGCGCTTACCAGCGCTTGAAGATACGCCTTGCCGCAGCGCACCCCCGCGACCGCGCAGCCTACTCCCGGGGCAAGTCCGAGTTCATCGCCCGCATCACCGCTCTCGCGCGGGAACTCTCCGGCCTGGAGGCGGGCCGCGCATCGAAGGCGCCTTGAGCGGCCGCGTTCCAGGCTCGTACCCGGGCACCGGGGATGCCGGGCAGGCATCCATCCTCCAGTTGCACGCCGGAGCGTGCAGCGGATAGGGACGCCTCCTCGAAGAGGCAGGAACAGTAGGACCCCGCGCAATGAAAGGGTGGACTGCCGGTAGCCGACTTGGTAGAGATAGGGTATGGTTATGAAGAGATTCCCGATTTATCACCGGCTTCCCGAAACCGACCTGTCGATGCGGCTGATGGCCGAGCAGGCCTTCTCGAGGGCGGCCGGGGCTCCGCACATCGGGGGGAACAGGGTCCGGCTCCTGAAGGATGCTCGGGAAAACTACCCTGCATGGCTTGAGGCCATGGAATCGGCCCGGGAAACCATCCACTTCGAAAACTACATCGTATATGATGACGAGGTGGGCAGGAGGTTTGCCGAGGTGCTGGCAGCCAAGGCCAGAAAGGGCGTGAAGGTCAGGGTGATCTATGACTGGCTGGGGACCCTGGGCAAGGCCTCGCGCAGCTACTGGAAGAACTTAAGGCTTTCAGGCGTCGAGATTCGCTGCTTCAACCCTCCCCGGCTGGACGAGCCCTTCGGGTGGCTCAACCGCGATCACCGCAAGATGATCGCGGTCGACGGCCGCATCGGCTTTGTCTCGGGCCTGTGCGTGGGCCGTCCATGGGAGGGGTGCCCCGAGCGCTCGATCGAGCCGTGGCGCGACACCGGCATCATGATCGCCGGCCCTGCCGTGGCCGAGATCGAGCACGCCTTTGCCG
>JBASVF010000291.1:0-1984 GCA_049275795.1 Desulfomonilia bacterium | reverse complement strand
GCACTACTCCGAGCTCAATGCCGCGGCGCTCTTCAAAGACCTGGTGACCATCGAGCAGTACGGCCACCCCACATTCTGTCGATTTGCCGGGTCACCCGATCCCGATGAGGTGAAACGGGCCAGGCGGGCCCTGGAACGCCTGGATGAGCTCATGGCCACGCGTGCCTGTGACATCCTCATCGCGGACGAGATCATTACGGCCATGCACTTCCGCCTCCTGGCCGAGACAGAGGTGCTCAAGCTCGTGGCCCGCAGGCCACACGGAATGGAACTCGTCCTAACCGGAAGGGGTGCTACCCCGGCCCTGGTGGAGGCGGCGGACCTGGTTACCGAGATGCGCGAGGTCAAGCACTACTACCGCAAGGGTGTCCAGGCACGCCCCGGGATCGAGAGCTGATCAGGCCTCGACCCCCTGCCTGCGAACTCACCTGGGCAGGACACAGCAGGCCCTTACCTGGAGATCGACAACGGGCCGATGGGGCTCGATCGGGAACTCCGCGTCTTTTCCAGGAAAAATCATCATAATAACCATACTCTATGACCTATTCCCTTGTTTTTACTTGCAAACAATAGGGTTGCACCATGGGTCCCCGGGGTGGTAGGGAGGTTGTGCCCTGCACGGAAGAATGGCTCTGCGGGCCGATTCCGCCGGCTTGCGTGAGCACAGGGCAGGGAACGATCGGTATACCCGGGGCATATCGCGTTACGACGGGACATGGAAGGCCTTCCGGCAGGTTTCTTCACCAGAAGGCGGGGCTCCCGTCACACATTTCTCGAAAAAGATTGGAGGAGCATCATGTCAAGATCACTCAAGCTTCTGATCACCGTCACCCTTGTGCTGGCGTTCACCCCGAGGGACGGGTTCTCCGCCCAGTGTCTCCTACAAGAAGATTTCGACGACAGGGTCCTGGACGAGAGGCTCGCGGCATACGGCCACGACTGGCAGGTTCTCGATCCGCCTGCATACAACCTGGATGCGGCCGGCAGGGACGGGACCGGGTACGCCTTTTCATCCGGAACCACGAGCATGGCGCACCTGTGCTGGATGGACGACACCCTGCCCGAGCCCTGGCCTACCGACGGGCTCTACGTGTCGTTCTGGATGCGCTACCCTGCGTTTGCACGCACCGATTCCATGGAGAACCTCAAGATATTCTATCCACGCTGGGAAGGCGCCAAGAGCTACGTCCACTTCACGCTCTCGGACTGCGATATCGTCTACTATTCGGCTATGGCCGGCGGCTCGGTGCTCACCGCGGGCAACTGGCTAAACTGCCCGGGCCAGACCGACGGCAGGTGGCACCACTACGAGTTCTACATCAACTTCGATGAAGGTATCAGCCGGTTCTGGTACGATGGGGTGCTCAAGGTGGACGATGTCTTCGGCACCGGGGTGTGGGGCAGCGACGTGCATGTCATCGCGGTGCCGTGCATCGACGGCGAGGAGCCCGGCAGATTCTCCCGGCAGGTCGACGATCTGGAGATCTGGGACGGAATGCCTTGAGCCGGGAGGCCTCTCCGGCAGGCGGCAACAAACCCGGTCGAAGGCCGATTTCCAAGGCTGCAGCCCGGTTTCGTTTCACACCGGATTCAAAGCCTGAGTGATGGCGGGCTTCGGATCTATGGGTTCGGCCCCGGGAAGCGGGGATTGCATCGGGATGCAGCGATGACGATCGCAGTCAAATGCTCGCTTCCGGTGTATAAAGTCCTCGGGTGATGGCGCCGGCGAGCCACAGCCCTTCCACCATTTGCGGAAGGCCGCGCCGTTGAGGGTTGAATAAAGGCCGGGCCGGACGATGTCCGACCCGGCCTCATGACGGGGTATACAGGTGTCTCGTTTAGAGCATCTCGATGACGGTTGCCATGGACACGCCGCCGCCGCCGCAGATGGTGGCCAGGCCCAGAGTCTTGCCGCGCTTCTTCATGGCATGGATCAGGGTCACCATGATGCGGCACCCGGTGCTTCCCACGGGGTGGCCCAGGC